>JBAVPS010000381.1:0-1877 GCA_049693315.1 Rhizomicrobium sp.
GTCATCAGGTGTAATACGATCAATGTGCCACGTTTTGGGCTGAACAAAGGGCGGATCCGAAACCAACGTCAATTGACAGTTTTCAACCGCACAGTCTCCAATGAGTCGAATTTTCAGTTCCCGGACCAACGGAACGGAATTTTGGTGTGATGCAAACCCGATTTTTGGCGCAATAACAGCTTCGATAGTAGAATCCATTCTCGGGCCCCTTAAAATGAAGGCTGAGACATTCAGTCGTGACAACCATGGCGTCAAGTCGGCACTTAGTCGCCAAGAGCAGGTATTCAGAAAAAGAGTTAGCGATCACGGGACTAACAGGATCGATAGCTACATTTTGGTGAACGTTCGCTTTTGATATTACCTCTTTACAGAAAAGCCCGACCTTAAAAAGGCCGGGCTTTGTGTTTGTGGCGTTGAGGATCTGACGGCTACCGCTGCAGCTCGCAGGTGATGCGGCGGACGGCGTTGGCGAACCAGCGCTCCTCAATCTCAATGCCGATGAAGCGCCGGCCAGAACGCAGGGCGGCAACGCCGGTGGTGCCACTGCCCATGTAGGGATCAAGGATCACCTGCCCCGGCTTGCTGGCGTACTCGATCAGCTGACGCATAACCTCGACCGGCTTCTGGGTCGGGTGCCAGTGCGGATCCTTGCTTTCAGGCCCACGTAACGACCCGCTCCACAGATAGCGGATCATACGGGCGGGCTTTGACAGTGACGACCAGGCCAGCTCGCAGTCACTGAAGTTCATCGGCCGCATGCCCGGGCGTTTGTCCCAGACCAGCCAGCCCCGGCTGTCGGGTAACTTACTGGCGAAATTATTCGCACCAAACAGCACGGTGGGAACTCTGGCCTCCAGCATGTGCTGCGGATCGAACGGTTTGTCGTCGCCGACGATGCCCTTCACGTCACGCCACAGGGAGCTGTTGGTACTGGCAGGCTTGTAATTGATTCCATAGGGCGGATCCGAAACGATCACATCGAAGCGGCCCTGCAGCCCCTTCATCACCTTCTGCGTATCACCCAAAATCAGCAGAGTATCGCCGATTTTCTTCACCCGGCGTGCGCCGGCAATAGTTACTCTTGCACTCATACAGCCTCTTGCTTACCCCTGCGCCGCCCGTGCGCGGGTGGCGGGCCGGCAACACCGACCGGAGGGGTTATCGGGGCGAGGTGTCACTCGCCGGGTTCGGGCGTTAGCGCGCCCAATCCCCCGCCATTGACGCATGGCGGGCAACGTTTCAGACGGCTACGGCCTCGAGCCTTGCGCCGACACGGACTGCGGCGACAGTTCCCGCCCTACCCTCACGCACATGCATGGGGCCCACGGTGTGCGGTCAGCGCGGCATAGGCGGCGCGGAAGTCGCGGGGCCGGGCGATTTGCGGATCCGAATTAGCCAGCAACAGTGATTTCTCCGCGGGCGCAGGCTGCGGCCCGTTGAGCGCCAGGTTTGCCCGGCGCAGACGGCAGGCATCACCTTCGCGCAGCCGCTCGCAGATCGGCCACAAATCCGCGATAGTGGGATAGAACTTGGCCGTCCGCCGGTGTTCATCAACCGCCTCACACAGATGGCTGACCGAGAACCCCTTCAGATCGCATTCCGCCTGCAGGAAGAAATTACCCCAGCTGTCCGCACCATCCCGCGTCCCACGCTGCACCGGCATATGGCTCAAACCCCGCAGGACGGCCGTGCACACACCACGGGGTGCCGGGACCAGCCGGGCTTCCAGATTGCGCACAACAGCCGTCAGCGCCGTGCGCTCATCCTCGGTCGGCGGTATGAACACCCGCCGCGAGGTGTTGGTCGCCCGGTCATGCTCAAACCGGAAATTGCACTTCGCCTCCGCCGTACATTTCGGCAATGATGCGACGCGCGGC
>JBAVPS010000382.1:0-2010 GCA_049693315.1 Rhizomicrobium sp.
CCTCAACGATATGGAAAAGGCTATTGGCCACGACACGACGTTGGTGTCAGTTTCTTATGTCTCCTATATCAATGGCTTTCAGCATGACTTGAAGGCGCTGTGCGATCTGGCACATTCACGCGGCGCACTGGTCTATGCCGATGTTGTCCAGGCCGCCGGATCGGTACCGCTGGATGTCAAGGCAACCGGGCTCGATTTCTGCGCCGCATCCGGTTTCAAATGGATGATGGCCGAACAGGGGGCTGGTTTCCTTTATGTGAAATCCGAGCACGTCGAACGGATGCAGCGCACACTTTATGGCTATATGCAGCTGGACGATCTGAACTATCACACCTTTCCTTATGACCCGCCGGGTCAAAAACTGTTCGATTATGTTCAGGCTGGCGGCATGTCGGGACATTTCGGCGTTGCAACCGTTGCCAACGGGCTCATTCTTGCGCTGGCGGAATCCCTCGGTCTGATCCTCGACCTCGGCGTCGAACGCATTCAGGCCCATCGTGTGCCGATGATCCGCCGGCTACAGCAAGCCCTGCCGGAAAAAGGTTTTAAACCGATGACCCCGGAAAATTCCACCGCACCAATTGTGACCTTCGCCTATAAGGATGCGGCAGAACGATTTGCACCCGCGCTTAAGAAAGCCGGTATCAATGCCCAGCTCTACCCCAACCGCCTGCGCGTCTCACCATCGGTCTATAACCGCATGGATGATATCGAGCGATTGATCGAAGCTTTGGCCTGAGTTGCCGTTTTTTTTGGCTGCGCTAAAACACAGGCAACACAACACCAATTGCAAGAATTTTATATTTCTCGCCGTTGCACCAATACATAGCCTTTGCGGAGAGTGAATGAAAAAACTCTCCGCCTATGCATTTCGCTCCGTATGCGATGTAAATATTCTACTTAATATATTTTAACGCAAGAAATATGCACGGTACAAATACGTACCCTGCCATAAGATTAAACACACCCTATTAATTACACCGATACAAAACACCGAATGCGTGTGTACTTGCATAAAAATTCCAGCCCCTGACCAGCATTGCTTTTCAAAAGGCAGCACTGAAGCCTTCATGCTGGCGCTTTAGGCAAAACAACGCACATATTATTGCGCATTAAGCCGGATGACGCATGATGCTTTCATTTCTGCCGGGTATCCGTGCATTTTAATTCTGGCACACAATTTGCCTACATCCTTGACTGTGTGTCGGCAAAGACGGTCCGCGCGGCAGCGCGACAATCCCGATTGCCATCGGCGTGTCTTTTGATGGGGGTACCCTGTGCGTATAAAACAACACAATACTACAACCGCTACGTATCGCTCGACCAGTGCAGCGTTGTTGGCTTCTACGGCACTGGCAAGCGCCTTACTGTTATTGCCACAGATGGCACAGGCTGCCGGTAGTGACAGCACCGAAACGATGGAAACGGTTATTGTTACTGGTGCCAAAACTAACGAACGCCAGATTGATGTGGCTATTCCGATTTCGGTGGTGACTGCCGATAAGCTGACGCAAACCAACAGTGTACACCTGGAAGATTACGCGTCCTCAATTCCAGGCCTCAGCATTTCTTCACAGGGTAATGGCCGCACTGGCGTCGTCATCCGCGGCATCAGTACCGGTAACGGCAACAACCCGACCGTTGGCATCACCATCAACGACGTTCCGATCGGCTCCAATCTTGACGATACCGTGGTCCCCGATCTTGATCCAGCCATCCTGAGCGGCGTCGAAGTCTTACGTGGTCCGCAAGGTTCGCTTTATGGCGCCTCGAGCATGGGCGGCCTGATCCGCTATGTTACAACAGAACCCAGCCTGACAGAGATGTCGGGAGAAGTTGGCGTATCCGCCGATACTGTTGCCCATGGCAATAACGGGTATGGCATTCACGGCTACATCACCACACCGATCATCGAAGACACACTCGGCCTGCAACTCAGCAGCTTCTACCGCGTTGACCCCGGTTATATCGATAACGTTACAAGCGGCAAGCATAACGTCAACACCGCGC
>JBAVPS010000383.1:0-1823 GCA_049693315.1 Rhizomicrobium sp.
CTTGACACCCGGTACCTTACGCAGCGCCAGCACGATGGCACCAACCATGGCGGTCAGCAGCACCAGCCCGGCAAGCTGGAAAGCCAGCACATAATCGGTATAGAGCACCTGCCCGATGGCAGCGGTGTTGGCCACTTTCGACGCCACCTGCGTGATCGGGGCCGCCGAGGCTGCCGCGCCCCAGCGCATCGCCACAATCACCGCCAGTTCAATGGCAAGGATCAGCCCGACGATGCCGCCAATCAGGACATAGCGCTGGGCACCATGGGCGGCCTCAGGCTTGTGCACATCCAGCATCATCACCACGAACAGGAACAGCACCGCCACCGCGCCGACATAGACAATCAGCAGCAGCATGGCGAGGAATTCCGCCCCCAGGAGCAGGAACAATCCGGACGCATTGAAGAAAGCCAGGATCAGACACAAGACGGCATGGACCGGATTGCGCGCCGCCACCACCGCCAGAGCCGAAGCCAGCAAAACGGCAGAAAACATATAGAATGCGATAGCCATCAACATGCTTGTGAGTTCCTACCTGTACGGCGCATCTTTTTCGATATTCTGCGTGATGACCTGGCCCCAGCGTTCGCCGTTACCGATCAGACGGTCCTTGTTGTAGAACAGCTCTTCCCGGCTCTCGACGGCAAATTCAAAATTCGGTCCTTCGACAATGGCATCCACCGGGCAGGCTTCCTGACACAGGCCGCAATAGATGCATTTGGACATATCAATGTCGTAACGCGTGGTGCGGCGCGAGGCATCAACCCGCGGCTCGGCCTCGATCGTGATGGCCTGCGCCGGGCAGATCGCTTCGCACAGCTTGCAGGCGATGCAGCGCTCTTCGCCGCTGTCATAGCGGCGCAAAGCATGTTCACCCCGAAAGCGCGGCGACAGGCTGCCACGTTCATAAGGATAGTTCAGCGTCTTCTTGGGCGCGAAAAACAGCTTCATCGCCCGGATAAAGCCGATGACCATATCCCAGAGGAAGATCTGTTTGGCGAGACGGTTGCGTTTGCTCATGATCCCCTCACGCCTTAAAAACCAAGGTCCAGGCCGCTGCCAGCACCACCCAGACCAGGGATATCGGCAAGAACACCTTCCAGCACAGGCGCATCAGCTGATCGTAGCGATAGCGCGGCACCATCGCCTTGACCATGGCGATGAGGAAGAACAGGAAGACCACTTTTATCAGCAGCCAGAACACACCCGGCACCGCCGTAAACGGCCACACCGACAAGGGCGGCAACCATCCACCTAAGAACAGGATCGACATCACCGTGCACAGAAGCACGATGTTGACATACTCGGCGATCATGAACAGCAGATAGGGGGTGGAGGAATATTCCACCATAAAACCGGCCACCAGTTCGGATTCCGCCTCCAAGAGATCAAAGGGCGGGCGCTGGGTTTCGGCCAGCACCGAGATGAAATAGATCACCGCCATCGGGGCCAGAATCGAACAGATAAACCAGCCATGGCTCTGGGCCCGCACGATGTCGGACAGATTGAGGCTGCCGGAGAACAGAATAACGGTGACGATAACAAAGCCGATTGAGACTTCGTAGGACACCATCTGCGCCGTGGCCCGTAACGCCGACAGGAACGAGTATTTCGAATTGGCCGCCCAGCCACCGATGATGGTGGCGTAAACGCCCAGCGACGAGATCGCCAGCAGATAGAGCATGCCGACATTGATATCGGCAAACACCCAGCCCTCGTTCACCGGCACCACGGCCCAGCCCGCCATCGCCAGCACAAAAGCCAGGAACGGCGCGAGCAGATAGAGCCACTTGTTGGCCATATCCGGGATGATCGGCTCTTTA
>JBAVPS010000384.1:0-1630 GCA_049693315.1 Rhizomicrobium sp.
TTAATGCACTCAACAAACTTTTGTTCAAACGTACAAAGCAGGAGCCCGAAGCTCTGAATGTCGCGCAGTAATGCATTGGGGCTGGCGGTGGCCAAATGGTCGCCCGCTGCCCCCACAGACATTGAGAGTAGAGGTAGGAAAGGAATGGCAGGTTAAGCATGTTCGGCAGTCTTCTCGGCGCGCTGTCGAGCGATATGGCAATCGACCTAGGCACAGCGAACACTCTGGTTTACGTCCGGGGTCGCGGTATCGTTCTCAATGAACCCTCGGTCGTCGCCACGATCAATCGCGGGGGTAAAAAACAGGTTCGTGCCGTCGGTAACGACGCTAAAATGATGTTGGGGCGTACCCCCGGCAACATCGATGCGATTCGTCCGATGCGCGATGGTGTCATCGCCGATTTCGAGGTGGCGGAGGAAATGATTAAACATTTCATCCGCAAGGTGCATAACCGGCGTTCCTTTGCCAATCCGATGATCATCGTCTGCGTGCCGTCGGGTTCGACGGCTGTCGAACGGCGTGCGATTCAGGAATCGGCATTGTCGGCTGGTGCGCGGCGCGTCTTCCTGATCGAGGAACCGATGGCGGCTGCTATTGGCGCCGGTCTGCCGGTTTCTGAACCGACCGGCTCGATGGTGGTTGATATCGGTGGTGGCACCACCGAGGTGGCGGTGCTTTCGCTCGGCGGTATTGTCTATTCGCGTTCGGTGCGTGTGGGTGGCGACAAGATGGACGAGGCGATTATCGCCTATATCCGTCGTCATCAGAACCTTCTGATTGGTGAAGCCAGCTCGGAACGCATCAAAAAGGAAATCGGCTCGGCCGCGCCGCCGGAAGACGGCAACGGCACCACGCTGGAAATCAAAGGGCGTGACCTTTTGAACGGCGTGCCCAAGGAAATCACCATCACCCAGCGGCATATTGCCGAGGCGTTGGCCGAACCGGTCGGCGCCATCATCGAAGCGGTGAAGGTGGCTCTGGAAGCAACGCCGCCGGAACTGGCCGCCGATATCGTTGACAAGGGCATTGTGCTGACCGGTGGCGGTTCGCTGCTGGCCAATCTGGATCAGGTGCTGCGGGAAGAGACCGGTCTGCCGGTTTCGATCGCTGATGATCCGTTGTCCTGCGTGGCACTGGGGACCGGGCGGGTTCTGGAAAACCCGCGCAGTATGCGCCACGTGCTGTCGACCGCATTCTAAGGGCGCTTTTGCGGTGGATACGCCCGGTTACGTTACCGGGTGATCGATGTAATGGTATGCGGCCGGACAGGGCGCCCTGTCTGGCCCTTACCTTATCGGCATTGCGGCCACCGGCCTCGCGGCCGCGGCCGTGGTGGTTTTGAGGTAACGTAACGTGCGGACGCGGACGAGATAGCGATGGCCAAGGGATCGTGGAGGTTGGCACGGCCTGGTTCCGGTAGGGCGCGCGGTCTGGCGCATCTGCCGCTCATCATCGTGGTTGTGCTGGCGGTTGTGCTGATCCTGATTGGCAAGGCCCAATCCTCGCTGTTTGACCGTGCCCGGGCCGAGGTGTCCGATTGGGCCGCCCCGATCCTCAAGGTGACGTCGGCCGAGATGGACGGGCTTAATCGCTGGCTTGGTTCCGTGGGCAGCATCTTCACCATCTATTC
>JBAVPS010000385.1:0-4266 GCA_049693315.1 Rhizomicrobium sp.
GGACAGGGGCAGATGGCACGTTTTGCGCGAGTTCCCGCACCCGACTTTTACGTTTTTTAAGATTTTCACGCAGTGCCGCGGCCAGTCTTTCAGCATTTTCTGGCGATGAACCCAAATTTCTCAAAAAAGACCCCTTTTCTTTTCCATTCAGCTTAGGCTATAGCACCGCGTCCGCGGAACGGGGAACCACTTAAAACCCCGTTCGCTAAAGCGACAGTGCCGGTGTAGCGTAGTGGTAGCGCAACCCCTTGGTAAGGGGTAGGTCGTGAGTCCGATTCTCACCACCGGCACCATCTTTTTCAATGAAAACAGATGGTTATAAATTCCGCTTTCGTTCTGAAAACGAACGAAACGGAATTTTGGCGAAGAACAAAGCATGATTTGCACCCACGATCCGTGCAAAATCCGTGCAGCCCCCCCCTATAAAACCCACCCAGATATAAATGGAAATTTACCACACCTGACGCACCGTACGAAAAAGGCGCCCGAAGGCACCTTTTTGTCTGTGTCAGTCGAAAGTTTCATAGCCAGCTTACAGTTTCAGGCTTAAGCGCGCTTCGGCGGAAGCCAACCAGCCATGATCCGGACGCGGACGATCATCCTGCACCCGACCAATCAGGCTGAGCTGCACATCGAAATCGCGCCACTTCAGCGGCAAATCCGTCCGGCTCTCGGCCATATTGATGATAACCGGGCCGGTTGAGACAACATTATAAGCGTTGGTAGTGTTTGAAAGCGCAGGTCGATCAATCTCGGCATGATGATAGGTGAAGTTGTAGCTTGTACCATCATCGCGCTGATAGCTGGTCTGCAACGACAACAGACGGGAATTGCTGTCGAGACTAAAACCCAAAGAACGCCCGCGATACCGCATGCCGTCGGCATAGCGACCATTGTTGTAGGAAAAGCCCGACATCGTACCGCTGCCCCACAGATCGTAGGTCGCAACGCTGTCGGCATATTCCAGCGTCACCCGCCCGGTGCCACCTGAAACCGGCAGCCAACCGCTGACACCGAACAGGTGGCTGGTTCCGGAATGCTGCAGAGGATTCGTGTCGTCGTTCATCAGCTGAACATAGGCTTCATAGGCAAAATCCTGATAGCTGTTGCTGTAACGGATATCGATATTAGCCTGATCGTTACTGTTGTTGACGGTCTTGTTGTCGTTGAGCAAACTGAAATAGTCTTTAAACGGGCTACATTCATGCCCCGAACCGCACAGCATGGTCGTGCGCGCCAGACCAATTTCCAAATGCGGTATCGGGTTGAAGGCCACCCGCGCCCCGACATAATCGGTATTTTCCGCCACACGCGGCCCGTCAAGCAAGCCGACAAACACTTCCGCCTGCCACGGCCCCAGCCAGCTCAGCCACGGCGTTTCAAAGGCTTCCGTTCCGGCGCGGGAAATGCCGATCTGCGGCATCGGCCGGGCATTATTGGACAGCGACATCGCCGAGAACCAGCCCGGCCCCCACCAATGGGTTTTGTAACCGGCGTAAATCACAGCCCCGCCGATGCGTTGCGCAACATAGGTGTCATCCAGCGCAATTGACTGTCGATCGGTGCCAAACACGCTGCGCCCGCCAACCGACAGATTGATCGCGGTGGTGTTCCACATATAACCAAAGGCAACATTGCCGCTTAAACTGCTCTGGCCCTGTGCGGCAAAGCCCTGCACCAGCCCGGGTTCGCTGGCAGCATCGACGGTCGCCGTAACCGTCTTACGGTGTAATTTTTCCTGCACCTGCGCCTTCCTAAGCACCCGGTCGGCCGCGGCGCGCACATAGGCCGGCTGATCCGCCAGCGCATTACCGCGCTCCAGCCGTTCCATAATGCTGGCCCACGGGATCGGCCACTGCATCGTCACATCGTCGATGACCCCGGCCGATGCCAGTATCAGAATGTCCGAACGCAAAGATGCATCCCCGACCTCGGCCCACGGTCCGGCTTTGGCAGCCACCACGGGCATTGCCAAGGCAAAACAGACCGAAAAAACCGCCTTTGCCCCAACCAAAGACTTTGCTTTGCGCATTATTTCCCTCTGAATATCGCATTTTCCACGCCACGGGCGGCCATACCATCGGCCAGGCCACACGACGCGACGCTAAGGTGGCAGATTACACAAACTTCTCGCCAGACAACATAGCAAGCTCAAATACTTATGATGTGGGGCGTCGCACCGCGCCAATCGCCGGGTTTTGGGCCGCCAGCAGACACAGATCGGCATAACCGGGAATATCTGCCCCGATCAGTGGCACATGATGGGCCGAGATATATGCGCCCACCTCGCCCACCCCAAAGTCGGAACAGCCCTTGGCCCGGGCCCAGTCGACCATATCAATCTCCTGCCCCCAGTAACCGCACCGCGGCGCCGGGCAGCCCCGATGGATTTTCTGCATATCGATAATCATCTCGTCCATGCGGTAATAGGGCCAGATATCCGCATAGAGAAAATCGGCATCATCACAGCGAAAATCGCGGGCATCGGCGATAACCAGCTCGATCTTGTCACGCTGCGGCCAGCTGTCGAACCCGGCTAACACCTGAAACATTGCCGCCAATTCAGCATCACGCTCGACCACCACGACCTGACGGACCGCCCTGCGTGCCGCCACGGCATAGGCCATCACACCCATACCAAGCCCGCAGATCACCACCTTGCCACTGGCCGCCGCGGCGTGCGGCATCTGGCTTTCGATTTCCATCGGCACCAGACTCATCCAGGTGATGCCGCCACGGCTAAGAATGGCTGTAGGCTGCGACAGCACCTGCGGACCATAAAAATAGCCCGGAGCCGCGGGGATCAGATGCTGTGAAAAACGCCAGCCATTCTGGCTTATCGGCTGATAGCGTGGCACAGGTAAGGGCGGAAATGGTAGCCCGTCGCCAAGCACGGCCTCGGCTGCCGCCAAAGCAGCATCTTCGTAAATCTCCTGCAGATCAAACATACAAAATCCCCCGCCCCCTGATTGGCGGCCCCATAGTGACGAAAAACCACATCACAAGAAAGGGTTGAAATATTTACCGCATGTATTTTCTGACCGAAGCCTGTTAAAAGCCGGATATAAAGTCATCTGTGGGGGATCACATGCGCCTTGTCACCATCATCATCCTGGCAGCAGCCAGCCTGGCGGCGACGCTGCATCCGCAACCGCTGAACGCACAGACCGTGCCCCCGAATACGGCCACGGCCATGGCACAGCCGTCAGTGCCGACACTAGGTGTCAGCGCTTTTCGGAAACTGACCAAGACCAAAACGGCCTATTTTCTGATTGATGTTCGCCAGCCCGACGAATTTGCTGCCGGTCATATCGATGGTGCCATACTGATGCCGCTGGACCGCTTGCCCACCGAATACACCCGCATCCCCAAGGGGGTGAAGCTGGTGGTCTATTGCCGGTCCGGCCATCGCAGCGCCCAGGCGGTATCGTTTCTGCGCAGTAACGGCTACGACAAGGCCGTCAGCCTTGATGGCGGGTTCACAGCCTGGTCCGCAGCCCGCTGAGCGGCATCAAGATCAACCGCAATGTCAGAGAAGATTTTCAGATCCTCAATCAGAATGTGCTGAATAATATATTCAAACATCAGGAAGTGAAACAGTTCTGCGGCATCAATCTTATTGGCCCGGAACCGGCTTTTCAGATCTTCCAGTCGTTTCAATAAATAATAGTGCAAGCGGATATGGTTCTGCACCGCATAATTTCCTACCGTCTTTAACAGAACTTCCTCGTCGGCAAGATGGTCCTGCACTTCGGTCAGCAGGGGGTCCAGCAAAGCCAGAATGGTGTCTTTTTTGGTTTCCGAGACACCGAGCAGAAACAGCATATTTGCTTTTTCGAAGATCGCTTTATGTTGCGCATCGATATGCGCAATGCCGGTTTCATAGGCCTTACTCCAGCGCAATTGCATCAGATGGGAAATGTCCTGCACACCGCAGGCCTGAATGTTATCAAAATTCTCGATGGCAAGTCGATTGCACCCCGATGACATTGCCATGTTCAGCGCGGCGTCGGCCCGGTCATACCATAAATCCCATGTATCGACAGATCGGCAAATCGCCACCCCAAGGCAGATCGTTGCACGATAGCCAAACGGCAGAGACTTTTCGGAAAATTCCAGTCGTAATTTTTCGGCGACCATGGCGGCATCTGCAAAACCGGTGGATGGTAGAATGATAGAAAACGTCCCCCCTTTCCAGCGACCGATAATATCGGTGGTCCGAAGGATCTTGCTTGCCACATTGGCAAAGGCGCGCAAGGTATCATC
>JBAVPS010000386.1:0-3999 GCA_049693315.1 Rhizomicrobium sp.
CTTCGGCCGTGGCGGTCTCAACTTCATTCCTTGGAACATCTACAATTACATTGCTGATGTTGATGAAGTGGTGACGGGCCAGCGCCGTGAAGGCATATTCGCCGGTGTTATGATGTTCACCCGCAAAACCACTATGTCTCTTGCGGTGGTGGCGGTCGGTCTCATTCTCGATCTGGGTGGGTTTGTGTCCGGTTCCACTACGCAAAGTGCGGCGGCGGTTGATACCATCGTGACCACAATGGTGGTGGGGCCGCTGATCCTGCTGGTTTGGGGTATGTGGGTGTCACGTAACTTCATCCTCGATAAACATACCCATGCGGTGCTGCTGTCGGCGATCGTCCGCTTCAAGGGTGGCGAGCGCAGCCCGGCATCCGCTGAAGATAAGCGGGTGATCGAGACGATGACCGGTTGGTCCTATGATCACTTGTGGGGCAACAATACGATGGTGCGTAAACCGGATACGCATGAAAACGGGGATTTCGCTGCTGCTAAGGCGCAACATGCTGAAATTCGTTAAACTATTAAGTGTTGGTGCGGTTATGCGTTATCGCTGCAATTCATGGTGGTGTGTCGGTTAGTTTCGTCTTTGTGGGTGCGCCAAAGTGCGGCTGGCCTTTACTTTGTCGGGGCCGGGCAAGATAATTGGCGCGGCTTGCGGTAATCTTAACAGCGGGGCGCTGGGATAGTTGGATTACCGCATTCTATTTTTGGATCACAGGGACTTAAAGCTGCCGCGTTCTTGCACGTTACGCGTATCCCGAAAAAATAAAGATGGTGTCACGTTATGGTAATCAAACGAGCGAAGAAAATTACGCCACCAGATACTGTGGATGAGTTGGAGCCCGCTCGGCTGGGCAGCCAGACGCTGTTTCGTGGCCTGGACGTGGTCGAAGTGGTTGCCGAAGGCGAGATCCCTTTAAGTGATCTCGCTGTTCGGCTGGGGCTGACCCGCAGCACCACGCATCGGCTGGCTTCGGCGCTGGTTGACCGGCGTTATCTGACCTTCACCCCGCGCAGCGGTTACAGCCTGGGCCCCAAGCTGATCGAGCTGGGCTACAAGGTGCGTGATAAACTCGATCTGCCCAAAGTGGCGGCGCCCTATTTACAGGAACTGGCCGCCATCACCGAAGATACCGTGCAGCTTGGTATTCTTGATCGTGGTCGGGTGCTCTATCTCGACAAGGTTCCCGGCAAGCGCCGGGTGTCGATCAGTTCGCGCATTGGTGAAGTGCAGCCGGTGACCATCACCGGTCTGGGCAAGGCGTTGATTCTGGATCGCAGCGAAAAAGAATGGCGCCACTTTTTCACCAGTGAAAAGGGCGAAGGCCTGCGCCGTCAGCCGTATGAAGAATGGATGCGGCGGATGCGCAAATATGTCGAGACCGGTTGCGCCTTCGATCTGGAAGAGAATGAAGACCGCATCCGCTGCATTGCGGCCCCGGTGCGCGATGTCGAGGGGCTGATCGCGGCAGGGATCAGCGTTTCCTGCGCCGCGCAATATATGGACGAAACGCGCATGAAGATCCTCGCAAAAGAGGTTCTGCATTGCGCCGCGCAGATTAGCCGGGATTTGGGCTGGTCGGGACCGATTGCCAAACCGGTCCCCAAGGCCGAGGGTAAAACGGTTTTGGAAAAAAAGAAAAAAGCCACTCAGCCTGTGCGTAAGGTTAAGGCGCGGGCCGGGCGTTAGCCGGGCCTTCTGCCAAAAGCGCAAGGTGCCGGGGGGGGCAAACTGGGGGTTACAATGCAGTCATGGGAAATTTCTCGGCGGCAACTGATTGGCAGTGCCGCGGTGCTGGCGCTTGCCGGTGAGGCTGCTGGCGGCAGCCCGGTGGCAACCGCCGCAGTGCCACAAACTGATCTCGTCTGGCTTGATCGGGCGGCACCGAAATATTTCAGCGGCACGACCTTTGGCGTGCCGTGGCCGCGTGGTGCGGTGCGCCCGGAACAGGGCTTCAGGTTGTCGTCGGCAGCGGGGGAAACTCCGGTGCAATCCTGGCCGCTGGCCTATTGGCCCGATGGTTCGCTGAAATGGTCGGCACACGCCGTTGCGGGGGATCGTACCGCGTCTGCGGGCTATCATTTGTCGCCCGGAAATGGGCGCGCTCCCGAAAGCCCGGTCAGTGTTGCACAAAAGCCGACAGAATTTGTTGTAAGCACAGGATCGCGGCGCTGGATTGTGCCGCGTCAGGGCGAAAACATCATCACGTCGGCAATGATCGGTGATCAGGCAGTGATGGGTGCTGTGCGTCTTGTTGCGCAAAGCCAGGATGCTGCTGCACTTGATGAAACCGGCACAATCCGCCAGCGCCGTTTTACCAGCATGGTGGAAAAGGTCAGCATCGAACAATCCGGTCCGGTGCGGGCAGTGCTGCGGCTGGAAGGCAAGCATAGCGGCGAGGGGCGGGCATGGTTGCCATTTACCATCCGGCTTTATTTCTATGCCGGTTCTGACGCCGTGCGTATGGTGCACAGCTTTGTTTTTGATGGGAACGAGGGGCAGGATTTTATCAATGGTCTTGGCGTAACCGCCGAGGTGCCGATGCGTGATGCGCCCTATGACCGCCATGTCCGCTTCACCGGTCAGGATGGCGTCTGGGCTGAAGCGGTGCGGACTATGACCGGTTTGCGCCGTGACCCCGGTGCAGAGTATCGGGCGGCACAGATTGCTGGCAAAGCCCTGCCGCCGCTGGCCGGAATGAGCCCGGCGGTACGTGACACCATGCAATGGATACCGGCCTGGGGGGATTTCTCCCTGTCGCAGGCCAGCGCCGATGGCTACACCATCCGTAAGCGGATTGTTCCGGGGCATGCCTGGGTTCCCGCCGCCAGCGCTAAACGGGCCAGTGGTTTGGTCTATACCGGCGGGGCCAGTGGCGGCGTGGCGCTGGGGCTGGCGGATTTCTGGCAACGCGCACCGACCCGGCTTGATGTGCGCGGTGCGGCAGGCGACAAGGCGCAGGTGACGGCGTGGTTATGGTCGCCCGATGCCCCGGCCATGGATCTGCGGTCCTATCGTCCGGTCAGCGGCATGGATACCCACGCCAAAGAAAATGAAGGCCTCAATATCACGTACGAGGATTACGAGGCTGGTTGGGACAAAGCCTATGGCATCGCCCGCACCAGCGAGCTGATGCTGTGGACGCTGCCTGCAACGCCGGATAATGCCCATCTGGCCGCTATGGCTGGGGCGTTAAGCAAAACGCCGCGCCTGACCGTGGCACCGGACCGGCTGCATGTGGCGCATGTCTTCGGGGCCTGGGGCCTGCCGGACCGTTCAACGGCGCTGAAAGCCGAGGTGGAAGACCATCTGAGCTATCTGGTTGATTTCTATCTGGGGCAGGTCGAGCAACGTCACTGGTATGGCTTCTGGGATTATGGCGATGTCATGCACACCTATGATGCTGACCGTCATGTCTGGCGCTATGATGTCGGCGGCTTTGCCTGGGATAATTCTGAACTCTCCAGCGATATGCTGTTCTGGTACAGCTATCTGCGCAGCGGGCGGGCCGATCTGTTCCGCATGGCCGAGGCAATGACACGCCACACCGGCGAGGTCGATGTTTATCACCTTGGTCCCCACAAGGGCTTCGGTACCCGCCACGGCGTGCAGCATTTCAGCGACTCTTCCAAACAGCCGCGCATCAGTAATGCCGCCTATCGCCGGTTCTATTATTATCTGACGGCGGACGAGCGTTGCGGCGATCTGATGCATGATCTGATCCATTCGGATGAAACGCTGAAGGTGGTCGATATTTCGCGCAAACTCGGCCCCGATCGCGAAGGCAAACCCAATGCCGAACTGCCCGGGATTCCCAGCTGCGGTTTTGGCACCAGTTGGGGTTCGTTCATCGCGGCGTGGCTGACCGAGTGGGAACGCACCGGCGATATCCGCTGGCGGGATCGTATTCTGAACGGCATGAATTCCATCGGCAAAATGAAGCGCGGCTGGTTTGCCGGTGGTGCGCCGTACGATCTTAAAACCGGCACTTTTCTGGG
>JBAVPS010000387.1:0-6760 GCA_049693315.1 Rhizomicrobium sp.
GTCCGGGGCCAGCAGGTCAGCCATCTTGGCAAAGAACGCGCCGTAATAGGGGGCGCCGACATGCTCGAACATACCCACCGAAACAATACGATCGAAGGTGCCTTTCAGCTCGCGATAGTCGGTCAGCGAGAAATGCACATTGCGCATACCAGCTTCGTCGGCGGCAGACTGGGCATCGGCGAGCTGTTCTTTTGACAGTGTAATGCCCGTGACATCGGCACCATAGTGGCGCGCCATGGTCATGGCCAGCCGGCCCCAGCCACAGCCGATATCGAGCAGCTTCTGGCGCGGCTTGATCAGCAGCTTGGCGGCGATGTGCTGCAGCTTGGCTTCCTGCGCTTCGTCAAGGCTGATGCCGGGGCGCGGGAAATAGGCGCAGGAATACTGCCACTTGGTATCGAGGAAGGTGGCATAGAGCGCGTGTGACAGGTCATAGTGGTGGGCGACATTGGCCACCGACCGACGGCGCGAATTGGCCTGGGTGATGGCCTGACCGATCTGAACCAGCCAGTGCGGCATGACACGCCGGGTCTTGTTGGCCAGGTTCAGGTTGCGCCCGCATAAATCGAGCAGTGCCCAGATATCGCCACGGACCAGTTCCAGCGTGCCATCCATATAGGCTTCACCGAGATAGAGCCCGGGGTGCAACGCCAGCTTCCAGTAGAGCGAAGGGCTTTTCAGGCGAATGATAACATCGGGTTCCCGGTCATCATGGTCTGCATTGGGTCCAAAACGGTACGTAGTTCCGCCTGCGTCTATGACGCCAAGCGAGCCATCCACGATCAACCGACTTAAAAAGTTACGCAAGAGCCACATCGCCCTCTCCTTTCATGGGAGCTGGGTGCGGCGCATTTCCAAGTGCCGCAGAACCAGCGCGACATAACATTGCCGTTTGGTCCCCCCAAACTTGGACCGCGTATCGCTGGCACGACCGACCGCAACGGCACTGGCAACATAACACGAAAGCAACCGCCAGACATGCAGATGATGACAGAAAAAGACAGTAACAGATCAAGCTGTCGTGAAGTCTTTAACGCTTATTGCCTGACCTATCGCATGAAGTGCAAGGTTTTCATCGACTATTGTCTTGTACCGATCGGATTACTCCTTGCAGGCGTTCTGTAACGCCTTGAAACGCACCGTTGTTTTTGTTTGCTGTTTCGCAAAAGTTTATCTTACCTTGTATAACACTGCCGCCACCGTCTTACGTGCGGCATCTATACCATTGCGGACGTGCGCAATTTCGCAGGGGCTGGCGTGTCTGCCGGCCAACGAAAAAGCCCCGGCGTTTCCACCGGGGCTTTCTGCGTATTTTCAGGCAGGTGCCTGGATGGCCGGACTTAGTAGTCCATGCCGCCCATGCCACCCATGCCGCCCGGCATCGCCGGCGCAGCAGCTTCCTTCTTCGGGGCTTCTGCGATCATCGCTTCCGTGGTGATCAGCAGCGAGGCAACCGAAGCGGCGTTCTGAATGGCAACGCGCACGACCTTGGTCGGGTCGATGATGCCGACTTTCAGCATATCGACATATTCTTCGGTCTGGGCGTTGAAGCCGTAGGTGTTGGAAGACTGCTCAAGCAGCTTGCCGACAACGATCGACGCTTCGACACCGGCATTCTCGACGATCTGACGGATCGGGGCCTGAACGGCCTTTTTGACGATCTCAACACCAACGTTCTGGTCGGCATTGTCGCCCTTGACGCCGTCCAGCGCCTTGGTCGAATAGAGCAGAGCCGTACCGCCGCCAGGGATGATGCCTTCTTCAACGGCCGCCTTGGTGGCGTTCAGGGCATCGTCAACGCGGTCCTTGCGCTCTTTGACTTCGACTTCGGTGGCACCGCCGACGCGGATGACCGCAACGCCGCCGGCGAGCTTCGCCAGACGTTCCTGCAGCTTCTCTTTGTCATAGTCCGAAGTGGTGTCTTCGATCTGCTTCTTGATCTGAGCAACACGGGCCTGGATGTCAGCCTTGGTGCCGACGCCGTCGATGATCGTGGTGTCGTCTTTGGTGATCGACACTTTCTTGGCCGTGCCGAGCATGTCGAGCGTGACATTCTCAAGCTTGATGCCGAGGTCTTCAGAGATGACCTGACCACCGGTTACGATGGCGATGTCTTCCAGCATGGCCTTGCGGCGATCGCCGAAGCCCGGCGCCTTGACGGCGCAAACCTTCAGACCACCACGCAGCTTGTTGACCACCAGAGTGGCCAGCGCTTCGCCTTCGACGTCCTCAGAGATGATGAGGAGCGGACGGCCGCCCTGAACAATGGCTTCGAGGATCGGCAACAGATCCTTGAGCGAGCCCAGCTTCTTCTCGTGGATGAGGATATAGGGATCCTCAAGCTCGGCCACCATCTTGTCGGCGTTGGTGACGAAATAAGGCGAGGAGTAGCCGCGGTCGAACTGCATGCCTTCGACGACTTCCAGCTCGGTTTCCAGGCTCTTGGCTTCTTCGACGGTGATGACACCCTCGTTGCCGACCTTGGCCATGGCTTCAGCGATCATCTTGCCGACGGTGGCATCACCGTTGGCCGAAATGGTGCCGACCTGAGCGATCTCTTCGTTCGACTTGACCTTGGTCGAGCGCTTCTTGAGGTCGGCGACGATGGCTTCGACCGCCTTCTCAACACCGCGCTTCAGATCCATCGGGTTCATGCCAGCGGCAACCGACTTGTTGCCCTCGCGCACGATGGCGCGGGCCAGCACGGTGGCCGTGGTGGTGCCGTCACCGGCGATGTCGTTGGTCTTCGAGGCCACTTCACGCACCATCTGGGCGCCCATGTTCTCGAACTTGTCGGCCAGTTCCACTTCCTTGGCGACCGAGACGCCGTCCTTGGTGGTACGCGGCGCGCCGAAGCTCTTCTCGATCACGACGTTGCGGCCCTTGGGACCCAAGGTAACCTGCACTGCGTCGGCCAGAATGTTGACGCCGCGCAGCATGCGTTCGCGCGCGTCAGCGCCGAATTTGACTTCCTTAGCAGCCATAGCTGTGTTCTCCAAAAGTGAATTTCGGTGAAAGGCAAAAGTCTCAAACGTCTACGGGGGAAATGCCCCGCAGAACCGTCATGACTTATTTCTTGCCTTCGAGGATGCCCATGATGTCGGATTCCTTCATGATCAGGAGCTCCTCACCATCGATCTTGACTTCGGTGCCCGACCATTTGCCGAACAGAACGCGGTCGCCGGTCTTCACTTCCGGGGCGATACGCTTGCCATTGTCATCCAGGGCGCCAGGGCCAACCGAGATGACTTCGCCCTGCTGGGGCTTTTCCTGAGCGGTTTCCGGAATAATGATGCCACCAGCGGTCTTGGTGTCTTCCTTGACCCGGCGGACAACCACACGGTCACCTAACGGACGGAAATTCATGGCTTCTCGTCTCCTAAAGTATTGATATGTAGAGTTAAACCCTTTTTGGCAGCACTCGACGTACTAGAGTGCTAAACCTATGTATGGCGATATAGGTGCCACCGGGGGGGGCGTCAAGAGCGCTCCGTGATGGTTTTACGAATTTTTGGACACACGGAAGTCGGGAAATTCGCCCCAGATTTCCGTTCCGACCCCGATCGCACTCTTTATATGGAAGATGGCGTCGTGGGCTTCGATCAGCGCCTTGGCAATGGGCAGGCCCAATCCGGTGCCCTGTCCGTTACCCAGTCCGTTACCTTTGGGGCTCGATTGCTGCTTGGTGGTGGCGGCAACCTGGCCATAAGGCTCCAGCGCTTTTTGAATCCCGGCGGCGGTCATGCCAACGCCCTGGTCTGCCACCCCCAGATCCAGCCCGCCTTGAGTGGCGGGGCGGGCATAGAGACGCACTGTTGCCCCCTGAGACGAGAATTTGATGGCGTTGGACAAAAGATTAATCAGAATCTGGCGGGTGGCGCGCTCGTCAGCAATCAGTACCGCATCCTCCTCAGCCTCGATGGCGATGGTGATGGCGCACTGATCGGCCAGCGGTTGCACAAAACAGAGGGCATCGTGCAGCAGTGGGCTGACATCGATGCGGCTGTCACACAGCTCGCGTTTGCCGGCTTCGATCTTGGACAGGTCGAGCACATCGTTGATCAGGGTCAGCAGGTGCTGGCCGCTGACATGGATATTATCGACATAGTCACTGTATTGCGGCGGGGTCAGCGGGCCATAGACCTTGCTGCGGATCAGATCGGAAAAGCCGATGATGGCGTTCATCGGGGTGCGCAGCTCGTGGCTCATGCTGGCGAGAAAGGCACTTTTGGCCAGATTGGCCCGCACGGCTTCGTCACGGGCCTGAGCCAGATCTTCCGCCATGGCCTGGATGGTAAAGCGCTGTCTGGCGGTTTCGGCCGATATCTGATGATGATGCCAGGCAAACATCCCAAGCAGGATGGCATAGGCAAGCTGCAGCACCGGCATCGCGGCATCCATATAGGTTCCGGTGTGCAGGCTGTAGAGCACGACAAAGGGCAGATAGAGCACCAGCACCGGCACCAGAAGCTCGATGCAGGGGCCGTACAGCCGCACCACGACGGTGAGCGAGGCCAGCAGGAAAATCAGCAAAACGCAGTTGTTGGCCGCATCGCCTGCCACCCAGCACAGCGGCACAAACAGCGCCCACAGGATTTGTACCGGGATTTCGACCACCAGCAAGGACAGTAAAATTTGGCGGCGGTGACTGGGGTCATGCGGGATGGCGGCAATCCGGGCGCGGATCGGGCGCAGCACCAGCGCCGTGACCAGCATGGCGGCATACCAGATGTACAGCCAGGGTTTGGGTGCGCTGGGCAGCATGACCAGCACGCATAAAGCGCCAAAGACCGGTGAAAGGGTGAACTTGCGAATCCCCTGCGCTGCAACATGCAGTTGTTCTAGGCTTAATTTCATCCCTAACGCGTCATCAGGGCGGTAAATCTGCTGAATATGATGACCAAATCGGGCAATAGGTCGGCTAATCCGTTCTAAGAACATACATCGCGCTCGCGGTAGAATTATTCTGGTTTACCACAATACGTGTCAAAAAGAGATACAGTTCTGTAACAACTATAACTTTGCCACACGGGATGCGGGAAAAAAACCCCATACCTTGGTGCCGGTGCCAACCGCGCTGGTAATATGGAAGATGGCACCATGGGCTTCAATCAGCGCTTTGGCGATGGGCAGGCCCAATCCGGTGCCATGCGCGCCCCCGGGGGCGTTGGGGTGGGCCTGGCCATAAGGCTGCAGGGCCTTTTCAATCCCGGCAGCATCCATACCGATGCCGTGGTCGGACACCCCGATATTCATCCCCTTCTTGTCGGTGTGGGCGAACAGGGTGATATTTTCGCCCTCGGGCGAATATTTGATCGCATTGGACAGGAAGTTGATCAGGATCTGACGAATGGCCCGTTCGTCGGCCCGTAAGCGCAGTGACGGATCAATATCGAAGGTGATCCGGACACCGGCATCCTCGGCCTGCAGGCGCACAAACAAGGCGGCATCCTCAGCCAGATCTGCAAGGGTGATAATACTGTCGTCCAGCTCGCGCTTGCCTGCCTCAATTTTCGACAAATCCAGTACATCGTTGATCAGGTTCAGCAAATGCTGACCACTGTTGTAAATATCTTCGGCATAGCTGCGGTATTTCGCTGGCTGGACCGGGCCGAATACCCCCTGCCGGATCAGGTCGGAAAAACCGATGATGGCGTTCAGCGGGGTGCGCAGCTCGTGGCTCATGCCAGCGAGGAAGGCACTTTTCGCGCGGTTGGCACTTTCTGCGGCATCGCGGGTTTGGCCGAGCTGTTCCAGCAGGCCTTCAATGGTGACCAGGCGGATGAACGATTTTCGGAAGGTGCGGTAATGATGCAGGCTCAACGTCGCGAGCAGGCCGAGATAGCAAAGCTGCATCACCGGCATGATGAGGCCCATATAGCTGCCATTGGTCAGCGTATAGAGTGCGAAAACCGGCAGATAAATCGCAATAACCACAAAGGACAGCGGATAACACGGGCCATAAAGGCGCGCCGACGAGGTGACGCAGCCCAGCATGAACACCAGCAAAAAGGCATTGTTAAAGACATCGCCATGGACCCAGCACATCGGCACAAACAGCATCCAGACCAGATGCAGCGGCACTTCGATCAGCAGCCTTTGGCGCAGATGCACTGGAACACTGGCTTTGGTGTGGGGCAATGCCCGACACCGTTTACGCAGCAGGTGTTGTCCTTGCGGGACCAATGCGACGGCCAGAAACCAAAGTGTGACCAGTGGCCACTGAACCCATTGCAGGGCGATCAGCGCACCCATCGCGCCAAACAGCGTCGATGTGTAGGGTTTGGCATCTATGGACGAAACGTCAAACAGCGCAAAATGCAGACGCACATCCACATCCTGCGTCGGACAAATGACGCAGACAGTGTGACGGCGAATCTTGGCGCGTGCGCTGGCGAACATGTTTGATAAAATTTTCAACAAATACGTTTGAACGCCCGCTCTATAGTAAAGTACACCGTGAAAAGCACTCGTTTTCGCGGATGATTTGCAAAAAAAAGCGCAATTGAGGCATTATCGCCGCCAATTGTCGCAAAGTTTAGTGCGGAGCTGCTATTTTTATGCGATTTTTTTCAAATGTGCCCCAGACTGTTGTCCCGGCACCACGCTGGCTTTCAATGTGAAAAACGGCACCATGTGCCTCGATCAGGGCTTTGACGATGGGCAGTCCGAGCCCGGTGCCCAGTTCCTTGCTATCCGATGTTTCGTGGATCTGACCATAGGGTTCCAGCGCTTTGCGCAGGCCGGCCTTGTCCATGCC
>JBAVPS010000388.1:0-3095 GCA_049693315.1 Rhizomicrobium sp.
GCTCTACACCTCGCGCCCGGAACTTGTCGGCGCGCCACTGGTGGCGATGCATCCGGTGGAAATCAAAACCCGCGACGGGCTGACGGCGGTTTCCTATCTCAGCCTGCCGCCGGGTAGCGATAAAAACGGTGATGGCATTCCCGATAAAGCCCTGCCCATGGTGCTGTTCGTCCATGGCGGGCCGTGGGGGCGTGACGACTATGGCTACCACCCCTACCACCAGTGGCTGGCCAATCGCGGCTATGCCGTTTTGTCGGTGAATTATCGTGGCTCGACCGGGTTCGGCAAAAACTACATCAATGCCGGTAACCTCGAATGGGCGGGCAAGATGCATGACGATCTGATCGACGCGGTAAACTGGTCGGTCAGCAAAGGCATCGCCCAGAAAGATAAAATCGCCATCATGGGCGGATCGTATGGCGGTTATGCCACGCTGGTGGGCGTTACCTTCACGCCGGATGTGTTTGCCTGTGGCGTTGATATTGTCGGCCCATCCAATCTGGCCACCCTGCTGAAAACCATCCCGCCTTACTGGGAAGCGGGCAAGGTGCAGTTCTATAAGCGGATGGGCGATCCCACCACGGAAGACGGTCAGAAACTGCTGCATGACCGTTCGCCCCTGTTCAAAGCGGACCAGATCACAAAACCGCTGCTGATCGGACAGGGGGCCAATGACCCGCGCGTCAACAGGGCCGAATCCGACCAGATCGTCGCCGCAATGAAAGCCCGGAATATTCCGGTGACCTATGTTCTGTTCCCGGACGAGGGGCACGGCTTTGCCCGCCCCGAAAACAACATGGCCTTTAATGCCGTCGCCGAAGCCTTTCTGGCCACCCATCTTGGGGGCCGGGCCGAACCGATCAAAGACGATGTCAAAGCGTCGAGCGGTCAGGTACGTGAAGGTGCGGCCTTTGTGCCGGGGCTGGAAGCCGCGATCCAGCACTAAAGATAAGACAGGAAGCGGGCTTAAAGCGCCCGCTTCTATTTTCCCTGCCCACATACGTCATTAATATTGACCTATTTACATGTGAGAACGCTGTCACAGCCGTCACACGGAAACATTAGCAAAAACATAGGTCAGCATAGCTGCCAATAATGACATTTTTCACTGGTGAAGCCGGGGATTTGAGATTACCCAATGGGCATCATGGCTGAGAAAATGTTGAAATTCGTCACCGTCCATCGCGCCGCGCCCAAAAAGCGCGAACCCGCAGCCCGCCTGCACGACTTTGACGAGATTTACCCCGTTCAACCCTCGGAACAGGCGGCGGCGCAGGCAGCCCGCTGCTCGCAATGCGGGGTGCCCTTCTGCCAAAGCCACTGCCCGCTGACCAACAACATTCCCGACTGGCTGAAACTGGCCGCCGAAGGCCGGCTGGAAGAAGCCTATGAATTCAGCGCCGCCACCAACCCGATGCCGGAGATTTGCGGCCGCATCTGCCCACAGGATCGCTTGTGCGAGGGGGCCTGCGTCATTGAACAGGCGGGCCACGGCACTGTCACCATCGGAGCCATCGAAAAATACATCACCGACACCGCCTTTGCCCGCGGCTGGGTTACCCCCATCGACGTGGGACCAGAGAAAAACCAGTCCGTCGGCATTATTGGTTCCGGCCCGGCCGGGCTTGCGGCGGCCGAGGCCTTACGCAAAACCGGCTACCGCGTCACGGTGTACGAGCGCGCCGACCGCGCCGGCGGCCTGATGATCTATGGCATTCCCAATTTCAAGCTCGACAAGGCGCTGGTGATCCGCCGGGTCCAGCGCCTGATCGACGCCGGGGTACAATTCGCCCTCAATTGCGAGGTTGGTAAGACGGTGAGCTTTGCCGATCTTCGCCGCCGTCACAGCGCCATTTTTGTTGCCACCGGTGCGGCCAGCGGACGGGGCCTTGAACTGCCGGGTGCGAACCTCAAGAAAATCGTTCCGGCACTGGAGTATCTGACCGCCGCAGGCCGCCATGGTCTGGGCGAACGGCTGCCTGCTGCTCTATCTGCCAAGAACAAGGATGTGGTGGTGATCGGCGGCGGCGATACCGCAATGGATGCCTTGCGCACTGCGCTGCGTCAGGGGGCCAGATCAGCCACCTGCCTCTATCGCCGAGACCGCGCCAACATGCCCGGATCACGCCGTGAAGTCGCCAATGCCCAGGAAGAAGGTGCCATCTTCCATTGGCTGTCGTCCCCCAGAACCTTTACCGGGACCAGTACCGTTGATGGCATCATCGCCACCCGGATGCGTCTGGGGCCACCCGATGCTTCGGGGCGCAAACGGCCGGAGGAGGTTCCCGGCAGTGACTTTGCCCTGCCCGCCGATCTGGTCATTCTGGCGCTGGGTTTCGTGCCGGAAGACCTGCCCGCCCAGTTTGCCAGTCCGGAGCTGGCGGTTGATGGTGACGGCACATTGCAGGTGCAGGAAACCGAGACCGCGCTTGCTGGCGTTTTCGCCGGGGGGGACGCCGTACGCGGCCCCTCGCTGGCGGTATGGGCGATCAGGGATGGCTTGCAGGCCGCAAACGCCATCGACCGGTATTTACAGAACAAAGCACGCGCCAGCAGGGCAGCGGAGTAACAGCGATGAACCAAGCCCTTGAAGACGTTGCCCGCTATCTGGCCAATGCCGAAAAGCTCGAAACTGCCGGGCTCTATCACCCGGATATGGAGCATGATGCCTGTGGCGTCGGCCTGATTGCCGCCATCGACGGCAAACCCCGCCGCGAAGTGGTGTTACGCGCCATCGAAGCGCTAAAGGCTGTGTGGCACCGCGGTGCGGTCGATGCCGATGGCAAAACCGGCGACGGCGCGGGCCTGCACATTCAGGTGCCGCAAAGCTTCTTCCTCGATCAGATCAAACAGACCGGCCATGTGCTGCGTTCGCCCCGCATCGCGGTGGGCCAGATCTTCCTGCCGCGTACCGATGCCAATGCGCAGGAAATCTGCCGCACCATTGTGGAATCGGAAATCCTGCGCGCCGGATTCTATCTCTATGGCTGGCGTCAGGTGCCGGTTGATATTTCGGTTATTGGCGAGAAAGCCAATGCCACCCGCCAGGAAATCGAACAGGTGATGTTTGATGCCGGTGACAGCGAAGATCTTGA
>JBAVPS010000389.1:0-2826 GCA_049693315.1 Rhizomicrobium sp.
CCAGTATTCAAGCAGATTGTCCTCGGCTGGGCCGGGCAGATGGCTTGATATATGCGCAATCCAGGGCCAGAAAAAAGCGACGGTTATTAACCCGAACAGAGCGGTGACGATCAGGCATTCCCAAATGCCCGAATGCCAGTTACCCGGGCGTAGCTCGCTCAGGTGTGTGCCACGCGTCATGGTCTGTTCGCTCCGTATATTTTCCCTGCTATACCACTTTGGCATATTTCTGCAGCCTCGGTGGTATGTTTTGTACGCCTGAGGCAATTGGGGCGTTGGCCGGGGTAAGTGCAGCGATTTTTGCTACAAAGATAAAGTCTTTTTCCAGTAATATGGTCCGGATTATTCCTAGGCATTTGGGTACAAAACCAGCTGCGTATGCTTGCAAAGCATGGTATCGGAAAAGACCGTCTCTGGTCCCTAGGGGGATTGGGGCCGCTAACAGCTCAGGAATTTCGATGAACGCGTATTCTCGCCGTCACACCCTTGCCAAAGCCGTCCATGCCGAAGGTATCGCGCTGCACGCTGGCATCCCGGTTCGCATGCATCTGCTTCCGGCCGAGCCTGATACCGGCATTATTTTCCGCCGGGATGATCTTGGCGGGGCGGAAATTCCCGCCCGCTTTGATCGTGTGTGTGAGACCAGGCTGGGAACCGTGATTGCGGTGGGCCCGGTACGGGTTGGTGTGATCGAGCATGTCATGGCGGCGCTTTCCGGTGCCGGGGTCGATGATGTGGTGGTGGTGCTGGAGGGGCCGGAGCCGCCGATTCTCGATGGCAGTGCGGCTGGCTATCTCGCCCTGATCGAGGAAGCCGGGCTGCAGCCCCAGTTTGGCCGTCGCCAGATGATCGAGGTGTTGCGCCGCGTCGAGGTCACGCAAAAGGACGCGCAGGCGGTGTTAAGCCCGGCGGCGGAGCGGAGTTTCGAGTTCCTGCTGGACTATGACGAACCGGTTATCGGTCGGCAGCATTATGATTTTCCCTTTTCTACAGAAGGGTTTAAGCGCGAAATTGCTCCGGCCTGTACCTTTGGTTTCGTGCGCGAGCTTGAGGCGCTGCACCAGATGGGGCTGGGCCGCGGGGCCAGTCTGGAAAACACGCTGGCGCTGGAGCCGGACAAAATTCTTAACCCCGATAAGATGCATTTTGCCGACGAATTTGTCCGCCACAAGATTTTGGATGCCATTGGCGACCTTGCTTTGGCGGGGGCACCGATTCTGGGCCGTTTCACCGGTATCCGCTCTGGCCATGGCCTTAACAACGCCCTGTTGCGGCTTTTCCTGGCCGATTCGGAGAATTACCGGGTCATTAGCGTACCGTAGCCGGGGACTTTTCTGACGTTTACCTCTGGACCAGCCTTGCGCGACAGTGGCATAAGAGGTTGGGTCGGCTTTTAAATCTCCCGCAACACGGAAAGTGCCATCATGCTTAGCCAGGGTATTGTGCGTAAAATCGTTCCCCTCGCCGCAATTTTCAGCGGGGCATTACTGCTTTCCGGTTGCAGTTGGTTCAAGGGCGACGACATGCCCTTCTCCAGTGACAAGGACCCGGTCTATCAGGAACGGCCGATCTATCAGATCTATTCCGACGCCTGGAAAAAGCTGCGTAACGACGACTGGGAGGAGGCTGCCAAGCAGTTCTCCGAGGTTGAACGCCAGCATCCCTATTCGGTCTGGGCCCGTCGCGCGTCGCTGATGACGGCCTACTGCTATTATCAGGCGAGCAAATATCCCGAAGCGATTGCCGAGGCGGAACAGTATATCTCGCTGCATCCCGGCAGCCGCGACGTTGGTTATGCTTTCTATCTGAAGTCGATTTCGCTGTACGAACAGGTTGTTGACGTTCAGCGTGACCAGGACAAGACGCAAAACGCGCTGGTCGCCCTGCAGGACGTGGTGCAGCGTTTCCCCAATACCGAATATGCCCATGATGCGACGCTGAAAATCGACCTGACGCTGGACCATCTCGCCGGTAAGGAGATGGAGATCGGTCGCTATTACATGCGCAATGGCGATTATATCGGGGCGATCAACCGCTTCCGTGTTGTGGTCGAGCAGTATCAGCGCACCAGCCAGATTTCCGAGGCGCTGGAGCGTCTGACCGAGTCCTATTATGCCCTTGGCATCGAAAAAGAAGCGCAGACCGCTGCCGCCGTGCTGGGCCACAATTATCCCGGCAGCCAGTGGTATGAAGACTCATACAATCTGCTCAAAGGGCATAATCTTAAGCCGCGTGAAGACAATAATTCCTGGATCAGCAAGGCGTTTGCGCCGAAAAGCTGAAGGCTTGAATTTTACGGGGGCCGGGCCGCACGCTTGCGGCTATGAAAAACATCGCTTGAGGGATCTGCTTTAAGCCATGCTGGCAGCGCTGACGGTTCGCGACATTGTGCTGATCGAAACGGCGGCGCTGGATTTCGCCCCCGGCCTCAATGTGCTGACCGGTGAAACCGGTGCCGGTAAATCCATTCTGCTTGATTCTCTGGGGTTGGCCACCGGCGGGCGTGGTCGTGCATCGGTTCGCGTCGGTGCGGCCCAGGGCTCGGTTACTGCGCTGTTCGATCCGCCAGCCAGACATCCGGCCCGTGCCTTGCTGGCCGAACAGGCAATTCCGGCGGTGGGCGAGCTGGTGCTGCGCCGCACCCTTGCCGCCGATGGCCGTTCGCGGGCCTTCGTCAATGACGAACCGGTCGGCGTGCAATTCCTTAAAGAACTGGGCGCGCTGCTGCTGGAAGTGCATGGCCAGAGCGATGATCGCGGCCTGTTCGATGTGGCGACCCATCGCGGGCTGCTCGATGCCTTTGGCAATCATGGCGCACTGCTGGCT
>JBAVPS010000390.1:0-2521 GCA_049693315.1 Rhizomicrobium sp.
CCCCGGCGTCATAGCGCTGCTCGACAATATTGGTCAGGCCGTAATCAATGATGATCTCGACCTTGATGTCGGGATAGTTCGGCAGGAATTTGGCCAGCTTGGGCAGCAGGATTCTGTTAGCCGCATGGTCGGACGAGGTGATGCGGATCGTCCCGGCAGGCTTTTCCCGCAGTGCGCTTAAATCGGCAATCGCGGCTTCGATTTCTTCGATCCGCGGGCCAATGCGGGTCATCAGGCGCTCGCCCGCGTCGGTGGGTGAAACGCTGCGGGTGGTGCGGGTCAGCAGTCTGACACCCAATCGGGTTTCAAGGCCACGAATGGTATGGCTTAAGGCCGACTGCGATACGCCAAGTTTTGCCGCTGCCCGGGTGAAGTTGCGCTCGTTGGCAACCGCCAGAAAGGCGAGCAGATCGTTGATGTTTTCGCGGGCCATTGATGAATCCAATTCATAAGCTCATGCGGATTGTGATGTCTAATCACAGACTGCGCACTTTGTTAGGATCGTCGCCATAACCAAGCTTATAAGAATGATGAAATATAATTATAGTGTATAATATGTATATAATACGGCGGCGTATCGGATTTTCAAGTAAAAAGTCAATGATGTGTGGCTGTAAATAGTAATATTCATATCATTTACCGACGGTCAGCTCATTATTGGGCAGATGTATAGTACGGATTTCCTAAAAGTTCCCCCGCGATGGAGTAAACAGAATGACAACCAACGTTTTAAGCTATGCGGCGCATTCGCCCAAGGATGAGCTGGTCCCCTATCGTTTTGACCGGCGTGATCCGCGCCCGGACGATGTGGTGATCGAGATTCTGTATTGCGGCGTTTGCCATTCCGATCTGCACACCGTGCGCAATGATTGGGGCGGCACCAACTATCCGATCGTGCCGGGGCACGAAATCATTGGCCGTGTGACCGAAGTGGGCGCCGGGGTCAGCAAGTTCAAGGCGGGCGACACAGTCGGTGTCGGCTGTCTGGTCGATTCCTGTCAGGAATGTGATGAATGCAAAAATGGGCATGAACAGTATTGCGGCTCCTTCGTCTTAACCTATGGTGGCATAGACCGTCACGATCACAAGCCAACAATGGGTGGCTATTCCGAGAAGATCGTTGTTTCGGATAAGTTCGTACTGCGCATTCCGGACGGGCTTGATCTGAAAGGCGCTGCGCCGCTGCTCTGCGCCGGTATCACGACCTGGTCGCCACTGCGCCATTGGAATGTGCAGAAGGGCAGCAAGGTTGCGGTGGTAGGTCTGGGCGGTCTTGGCCATATGGCGATCAAGCTGGCCAAGGGCTTGGGGGCCGAGGTGTCGTTGTTCACCCGTTCGCCGGGTAAGGAAGACGATGCCCGCCGCCTTGGTGCCGATGCCGTGGTGCTGTCGACCAATGCCGGGCATATGAAGTCAGTGGCCGGCACGTTCGATCTGATCATCGACACTGTGCCGTATGTCCATGATCTGAACCCCTATCTGCCGACGCTGGCGGTGAATGGTACTCATGTTCTTGTGGGCTATCTCGGCCCGCTTGAGCCGGCGCTCAATACCGTCATCATGGTGATGCAGCGTAAAGCGGTGGCCGGTTCACTGATCGGTGGTATCGCTGAAACCCAGGAAATGCTCGACTTTTGTGCTGCGCACGGCATTACCTCGGATGTCGAGATGATTCAGATTCAGGACATCAATGCGGCCTATGAGCGGATGCTGAAAAGCGATGTGAAATATCGCTTTGTCATCGATATGGCATCCTTAAAGGCTTAAAAAATTCTGCCCGCTGCCAGTGGTCAAATGGCGGCGGGCATTTTTTGCACGCCTTTCTATGAGCGATATTCATAGCGACATGCGGATATCTCCGTCTAATCGCCGCGCGCAGTCTGTCTTACATTCCACATCACAAGCGACGAAAGCATTCTCGCGCGCCGCGTGACGTAAAGGTATGCCCCAATGCAAATCATAAAAAGCGGCTCGCAGGCAGCCATTAAAGGCCCCGCGGACTGGTTCACCGGTCAGGTCCGCATCGACTTTCTGTTCGCACCCGATGCTCCGGCCAAAGTATCGTCGGGGCTGGTAAATTTTGAACCGGGCGCGCGCACCAACTGGCACACCCATCCGTGGGGCCAGATGCTGGTGGTAACGGCGGGGTGTGGCCGGGTTCAGCGTGAAGGTGGCCCGGTTGAGGAAATCCGTGCTGGCGATGTCGTCTGGTTTGCACCGGGTGAAAAGCATTGGCATGGCGCAGGCCCAGAGACCGCTATGTCCCACATCGCCATTCAGGAAGCGGTTGATGGCAAAAATGTCGATTGGCTGGAACCGGTTGGCGATCCGCAATATCTGGGTTGATCTGTATACTGTTTAATGGAGATGATCATGCAAAAACGTATTCTTGGTAAAAGTGGTTTGGAAGTTTCGGCCCTTGGTCTTGGCTGTATGGGGCTTAGTTTTGGTTATGGTCCGGCTGTTGATAAGAATGACGGTATTCGTCTGATCCGCGCCGCTGTCGATCAGGGTATCACCT
>JBAVPS010000391.1:0-6905 GCA_049693315.1 Rhizomicrobium sp.
AGATAGCCGGCATAGCGGGCATCAACCTCGATTTGTTCGATCACATCACGCGAAAAACCGTTCAGTTCCGGCCAAATGGCGCAAATCCGGGAAAAATCCATCTCGGGCAGGCCGAGAATTTCCTGCGCCGTGCGCCGTACCCCGTCATGGCGAATGGCAACCCCATATTTCTGGGCTTCATTCGGCGTCAGATTAAGGGCATTCATTTTTGCCCGCGCGGCTTCCAGCCGGGACATTTTGTCGGCAAAGGCCATCCGCCGGTTACGATCAACCGCACCGACAGCCATAAACAGCGGGGTAAGACGCTGATCGGCGTTATCGGCCCGCAGTGTCAGGCGGTATTCCGCCCGCGAGGTGAAGATGCGATAGGGTTCCGTGACGCTTTTGGTCACCAGATCGTCGATCATCACACCGATATAGGCCGAAGCACGGTCAAGGATCAGCGGATTATGGCCGCCCACTTTCAGCGCGGCATTAATACCGGCCATCAGCCCCTGTGCAGCGGCTTCTTCATAGCCGGTGGTGCCGTTAATTTGCCCGGCAAGGAACAGACCCGGCACTTTTTTGACTTCCAGCGATGCGAAAAGTTCACACGGATCAACAAAATCATATTCAATGGCATAACCCAGCCGCTCGATCCGGACCTTTTCCAGTCCGGGGATCGAGGCAATCATCGCCCGCTGCACATCTTCGGGCAGCGAAGTCGAGATACCATTGGGATAAATCGTATCGGTCTGCAGCCCTTCCGGCTCGAGAAAAATCTGGTGGCTGGTGCGGGCGGCAAAACGCACCACTTTATCCTCGATCGACGGGCAATAGCGCGGACCACGGCCTTCGATCTGGCCGGAATAAAGCGGGGCACGATCAAGATTGGCCAGAATGATCCGGTGGGTCTCTTCCGTGGTCCGGGTGATATGGCAGACGGTCTGCGGTGTGGTGATCGCCTTAGTCAGAAACGAGAACGGCACCGGCGGATCATCGCCTTGCTGTTCTTCCAGCTGGGCCCAGTCAATGGTTTTCCCGTCCAGCCGGGCAGGGGTACCGGTTTTGAGCCGCCCAACCTTCAGATTGAGCGATTTCAGCGTGTTGGCCAGCCCGATGGAGGGCGCCTCGACCGCATCACCGGCAAATTCCGGCCGACCATCAACCGCACGCCCGGCCGGAACCTTGCGATCCCCGAGATGAATCAGACCGCGCAGGAAAGTACCTGTGGTAAGCACCACGGCAGCGGCGCCAATGCGTTCGCCGGAAGCCGTCACCACACCCACAATCCGGCCATCGCGCAGGATAAGATCGTCGGCTTCGGCTTCCAGAATAGAAAGATTAGCGGTTTCGGCCAGCGCGGCCTGCATCGCGGCGCGATAGAGCTGACGATCCGCCTGTGCCCGGGGGCCCTGTACTGCGGGGCCTTTACGGCGGTTCAATAAGCGAAACTGAATACCGGCGGCATCAGCCACCCGGCCCATCAAACCATCGGCGGCATCGATTTCACGCACCAGATGGCCTTTGCCCACCCCACCAATGGCCGGGTTGCACGACATTTCGCCTAAGGTGGCACGCTTATGGGTAATCAGCAGGGTTTTGGCCCCGGTCCGTGCCGCAGCCGCAGCGGCTTCGCAGCCAGCATGGCCGCCGCCGATCACAATGACATCATATCCGCTCATGGCTAGCTGACATAGGCGAGGGGGCGGGTGAGGGCAAGGGATGATTAGCGCCAGAGAGCATTTAAACCCCGCTGTGTTGCAGCATTTAAGGTTATCAGGGGGTTACCCATCACTGCGAATGTTTCACGTGAAACACTCACTTACCAAGACAGAACTCCCGAAACACAATATCCAGTATATTCTCAACATCGACACTACCAGTAATACGTCCGATAGCACGAAGCGCCAGTCTCACGTCTTCGGCGAACAATTCCGGCTCGGTCGCCACACCAGCACGGACCAAACTTGCCAGCGCCGCACGCAAAGCCTCGCGATGACGTGGGCGGGTGAGGGGGGCATCGCCGTCAGCCTCGGTTCGGTCTTTGGCCGCACGGGTGATGGCATCCAGCAGCAGATCAATGCCGTGACCGGTCCGCACCGATATGGCCAAACCATCGCGCGGCACCGGCCAGGGCTGATCCGCCTTGTTCCAAACTTTCAGCACCGGCGCGGTAATGGTGCCAAGATCCATACCATCGTCGGGCAAGGTGCCATCACGCAGCAGAACGACCAGATCAGCGGTTTTTGCTGCACCAATGGCGCGGCGGACCCCCTCGGCCTCGATCTTCCCGGCGGCATTTCGTAATCCGGCAGTATCGGCAAGGATAACGGGATAGCCGCCCAGATCCAGCCGCACCTCGATCACATCGCGCGTGGTACCAGCTTCATCCGACACAATCGCCACCTCGCGCGCCGTCAGGGCATTGACCAGCGAACTTTTACCAGCATTCGGCGGACCTATAATCGCCAGTTTCAGCCCTTCGCGCAGGATTTCGCCACGGCGACCGTCATTAAGGTGCTGCTCTATGGCTGTCTTAAGCGCATCAACTTTGAGCCCAGCCACATTCACGGTGTCGTCGGGAATTTCTTCGTCGGCAAAATCAATCGCCGCCTCGGTCAGCGCCAAAATCTGCATCAGCTCGCTGCGCCAGCTTTCATAAAGCTGGGTAAGCGCCCCGCCATACTGGCGCACGGCCTGACGGCGCTGCATCTCGGTCTGGGCATCCACCAGATCGGCAATCGCTTCGGCCTGGGTGAGATCCAGCTTGCCATTTTCCACCGCACGGCGGGTGAACTCCCCCGGCTCGGCCATACGCAAACCGTCAATGGCACTGATGGCCTGATACAGTGCGGCCAACACCGCTTTGCCGCCGTGAATATGAAATTCGACGACATCCTCGCCGGTGTAACTGGCCGGGGCCGGAAAGCTCAAGCACAGTGCCGTATCGATGGATGCGCCATCGCCATTATATAAGGTGTAGAGATGCGCAGCCCTTGGGGCGATATTCTCTTTTTTCGTCAATGTGTTAAGGCAATGTAAGGCCTTTTTACCCGACACCCGGACCACGGCAACCCCACCCCGCCCCGGGGCAGAAGCCAAAGCATAAATTGTATTTCGATCGGCCATCATGTTTCACGGACCTTGTGAGGTTGTGCCACAACGCGCTAAAGCTGTTGTTGTAACCCTAATGCGTCGCCGTTTTAGGCATAAATCGCGGCAATCGGAAACAGTCAGATGAACAGCAATCGTCTCGCCGAGGAAACCAGTCCCTATCTCTTACAACATAAGGACAATCCTGTTCAGTGGTATGCCTGGGGCCAGGAGGCCCTGCAAGAAGCCGAAGCCAGTGGCAAACCGATCTTATTATCGATCGGCTATTCCGCCTGTCATTGGTGTCATGTCATGAATCGTGAGAGCTTTTCCGACGCCGAAACCGCCACTGTGATGAATGATAATTTCATCAACGTGAAAGTTGATCGCGAAGAACGCCCCGATCTTGATCGATTCTATCAGGCTGCCGCCCAGTTGATGGGCTATCGCGGCGGCTGGCCGCTCAATATTTTCCTGAATGCCAAGGGCGAACCCTTCTTCGTCGGTGGGTATTTCCCGCCGGAAGAGGCCAATGGTCAGCCCGGTTTCAAAACCATACTCAACAATGTCATCGGGATCTATCAAGATCAGGGTGAAACCGTTGCGACCAATGCCAGCAAGGTCATTGAGGCGCTGAGCGAGCAATGGTCGCGTGATACCCGTGGTCAGCTTGATCCGCGCAGCCTCGACCTGATGGCGGTTCACACTGCCCAGCGTTTTGATATTTTCTATGGCGGGCTGACCGGCACACCGAAATTCCCCCATATTCCGGCGGTCGAGGTGTTGTGGCGTGGCTTCTTACGCACCGGTGCGGCGCCCTTTGCCCAGCTCGTCCAGACCACACTGGACACGATGTGCCAGTCGTCGCTTTACGATCATGTCGGCGGCGGCTTCCACCGCTATGCCGTAGATGAACGCTGGCTTATTCCGCATTTCGAAAAAATGCTTGGCGAAAACGCCATTATCACCGATCTGCTGACCACAGTTTCACAGTTCAACCGTCATCCGCTCTATCGCACCCGGATCGAGGAAACCCTTGATTGGATGCGCCGTGAAATGATGGTGGAAGATGGTTTTGCCACCAGCCTTGATGCCGATTGCGATGGCAAAGAAGGTGGTTTCTATCTGTGGGATGAAGCTGAAATTGATGCCGCATTGGCTGGCACGTTCAGCCAGCGCTTCAAGGATGTCTATAACGTCCGCAAAGAAGGTCTGCTCAACGGCCAGAATGTGCTGCAGCGTCTGGGTGCACCGTTCCCGCTCAATGATGCCGACGAAGCATTGCTGAAACGTCAGCGTGAACTGCTGCTCGGCACCCGTAACCAGAGTCGCAGCGCGCCCTTACGCGACGATCAGGTTCTGGCCGATATCAACGGCATGGCGATTTACAGCTTTGCCAATGCTGGCGCGGTCTATTCCAACCCGGAATGGCTGCGTATCGCCATTAAGGCGTTTGATTTTGTCGTCAAAGCCATGGGCGAGGGTGACCGGCTCTATCATTCCTGGCGCGCAGGAAAACGCGGCAATACCGGCTTTGCCGACGACTATGCCTATATGGCACGTGCCGCACTGAAGCTGTGGGAAGTCACCGGCAGCAAGCGCTATCTCGACCATGCCATGAGCTGGGCACGGGTGATGAACGAAATGTTCTGGGATAACACCAATGGCGGCTATTTCCAGACGGCGGCAGATGACGGTACTCCGTTGGTGCGTATACGGACAATATTCGATCAGGCGGCACCCTGCGCCAATGCCGTGATGATCGAACTGTTGGCCAAACTCTCCTTCATCTCCGGCGAAGAAATTTACCAGCAGCGCGTTAATGCTGCGATTGGTGGTTTTGCCCGTGAACTGGGCGCAGGCTTCATCGGTATGGGCGGTTATCTCAACAGCCTGGAAACCATGATTGCCGGCTTGCAGATTGTTATCGTCGGGCCCAAGGAAAGTGGCAAAACGCAAGAACTGGTTGCCGCCGTGCTGGCCCGTAGTCTGCCCACAGCCACGCTGATGGTGGTCGATCCCAGCGAAGCCTTACCGGTCGGCCACCCGGCCTATGGCAAGGTGATGGAAAATAGTCAGCCTACGGCCTATATCTGCCAGCATAAGAACTGCATGGCACCGATCACCAACGCCGTGACCCTGTCACAGGTTCTGCAATTACCAGCCCGGCCGCAAGCGCCCGCCGGTCACGCTTAAAAAACGCACACCGAAAAGCCTTATATTTTTTGTAGAAACGGGCGGATGTTTCATCCGCCCTTTTTTCTTGTCCCCGACCATCGCGCTGGCGCATCCTGATACCAAACACTATTGGCAATTCAGGAGGCCTTTATGAAAGCCATACGTTTTGCAAAGACCGGTGGCCCGGACGTTCTGCAAATACAGGATATAGAACTGCCCGCACCAGCACCCGGCTTCATCCGCGTGCGTCATCGTGCCATTGGCATCAATTTCATCGACACCTATCAACGCAGTGGCCTGTATGCGCTGCCGCTGCCATCGGGCCTCGGCTCGGAAGCCGCCGGTGTGGTAGAAGCAGTGGGCGAGGGCGTTAAACGTTTTGTTGTCGGGGACCGCGTCGGCTATTGCTCCGGTCCGATCGGGGCTTATGCCGAAGCAAATAATGTGGCGGAAAACAAAGCCATCAAACTGCCCGAAGGTATCGGTTTTGACACCGCCGCCGCCTCGATGCTCAAGGGGTTTACGGTACAATATCTCATCAAGCGCACCTTTGCGGTGCAGCCCGGCCAGACCGTGCTGTTTCACGCTGCCGCCGGTGGGGTAGGGCTGATTGCCGGGCAGTGGCTTCACGCTTTGGGCGTCAAGGTGATTGGCACTGTCGGATCAGCGGAAAAGCGCGTCGCCGCGTCAGAAGCTGGTTATGACCGGGTTTTCCTGTCCGGGACCGATGACTGGGTCAAAGCCGTCCGCAACATGACGGATGGCGTGGGTGTGCCGGTGGTCTACGATTCCATCGGCAAGGATACTTTCGAACGCTCGCTCGATTGCCTGGCGCCCCGTGGCTTGATGGTCAGTTTCGGCAATGCCTCCGGCGCGGTGCCGCCGTTCAGCCCCGGCCTGTTGTCGTCCAAAGGCTCGCTCTATCTGACGCGGCCCAGTCTGCAACACTACATTGCAACGCCGGAAGAGTTACAGCAGACCGCCGACGATTTCTTCGCCGCTATTCTTAGCGGCAAAATCATCGTCACGGTTGGTCAGATTTTTCGACTGTCCGAAGCTCAGGCCGCACACGAAAGCCTGCACAGCCGCAAAACCATCGGCTCGACCATTCTGGTTCCGTAAAGAAAAAGCATCCCAGTGTAACAGGGATGCTTTTATTTTCTTATCCGTCCGCGACTGCGGACGCGCCGCCCCTGCGGCGAAAGCCAAGGGCGCGGATGCGCCCGCCGGCGATTGAGGGGGAAAAGGTGATAAGCCTTTTCCCTCACCCATTAAGAGTTCATGCTCTCGAAGAAATCGTCGTTATTCTTGGACGAGCGCAGCTTGTCCTGCAGGAATTCGATCGCATCAACGGTACCCATCGGGGCCAGAATGCGGCGCAACACATAGCTCTTCGACAGACGCCCCTTATCGACCAGTAATTCGTCCTTACGGGTGCCGGAACGCAGGATATCGATGGCCGGGAAGACGCGCTTGTCGGCGACTTTACGGTCCAGAATAATTTCCGAGTTACCCGTGCCCTTGAACTCTTCAAAGATCACTTCGTCCATACGGCTGCCAGTATCGATCAGCGCGGTGGCGATAATGGTCAGCGAGCCGCCTTCTTCGATGTTACGCGCGGCACCGAAAAAGCGCTTGGGCTTCTGCAGGGC
>JBAVPS010000392.1:0-9580 GCA_049693315.1 Rhizomicrobium sp.
GCCAGTGGCATACCAGCGCTTAAGCCCGCCTCTTTCAACGCGTCGGCCAGATCGCCGACACGATAGCGTTCGGCGCGATAGCGCACCGAAAACTGAATGGCGAAATCCACCCCCAACCCGACGAACAGCGCGATGAAGGCAATCGACAGCACATTGAAGCCACCGGTCGCCACCAGCCCCACCGCCATGGTGATAACCAGCCCCAAAATCAGTGTCGCCATGATGCAGGCAATGATGCGGAAGGAACGCACCGCCAGCCACAGGCAGAACACCACCAGCACCAGCATCATGCCGCCCATCAGGGCACCATTTTCGGCAATGGTGGCAAATTCTTCATCGGCCAGCGGGACCGGCCCGGTCAGGCGCACGGTAACGCCCTTATCCGGCGACAGGCCCAGATCCGCCGCCGCCTTGCGGATAGCATCCGAGGCCTTGGCCCCCGGCGTCAGATCATTAAAATCAAGCTTGGGCTGCACCTCGATAAAGGCGCGGGTGCGTGCCCCACCGGTATCGCCGGTAAACAGACTGTTCCACGACAGGAAGGCCGACTTGCCACCGGCGACTTTTTCCAGCGTACCGTCAAAGGCCCGCATCGGCATATCAATATCGGCGAGCTTAGCCTGACCGGCATTGATGCCCATCAGCATGGTATCGACACTGCTCATCACGCCGCGTAGGGAGGGATCAGATCCCAGCGCGCCCAAAAAGGGTTGCGCCTGAATGAGCTTTGCCGTGGTCTCGCGCACCTCTTTGGTCGAGAGGTAGAGAAAACCGTTACGTTCAAAAAATTCGCCGCCATCGGGACGGCGCACCGTCGGGAACAAGACCTTATTTTCGCTAAGCCGGGCCGCCAGCGCATCGGCCGCCCCTTGGGCACGTTCAGGTGTCGCCCCGTCAATCACCACCAGAACAAGATTATTCCGCTGTGGAAACAAACGGTCGAAACGCGCCATGGTCTGGCGCCAGCCCAGCCTGGACGATAACAGGCTTTCGCTATCGGTATTGATGGCAAAGGCATAGGCCGTGTAGAAGGCCGCGCCCAAACCGATGATCAAACCCAGCAGAATGACTAGGCGCGACCGGCGGCAACAGAAAGCGACGATCCGCTCAATAAGCTTCACAATGGCGAACATAAAGGATCCCGGATAAAGCGCCCCTGATGGCCATCGGCCGGACAGATGATGCGCATCTTAAAAACGTAAGGCCTCAAGTTTAAACCTTAAGGCTTAAGGCTTACCCCCACGGCCAAACCTAAGGCCAGAAAAAACCCGTCCGTCATATAACCGCGGGCGGCTTTTGCGAAAATGTGATATATGTTTTTTGTTAAAATTGCGATGCAGGAAGCCCTATGAAAAGTGCCGTAGCCATTCGCCATGTCCAGTTCGAGGATCTGGGATCCTTTGAAGGACCGCTGAAGCAGGCGGGCTATGAGATTTATTACCTCGATGCCGGCCTGCACGACTTAAGCAAGCTGGCCCCGCAGGCCCCCGACCTGATGTTCGTGCTGGGGGCCCCGATCGGGGCCAACGAAACCGATCTTTACCCTTTTCTGAACGATGAATATGCCCTGATCCGGGCCCGGATTCTGGCCGACAAGCCGCTGGTCGGCATTTGTCTGGGGGCGCAGATGATCGCCGCCGCGGCGGGGGCACGGGTTTACCCTTCAGGAACTAAGGAAATCGGCTATACCCCGGTCCAGCTGACCGCGGCGGGGCAATCCGGCCCCTTACGCCATCTGGACGGGATCGATGTGCTGCACTGGCATGGCGATACCTTTGATCTGCCGGTGGGCGCGGCGCATCTGGCGGCCACCGCCATCTGCCCCCATCAGGCCTTCAGTCTGGGCGACAAGGTGCTCGGGCTGCAGTTCCATCCCGAAGCCGACAGTACAAGGATCGAATCCTGGCTGATTGGTCATGCCTGCGAACTGGCTGCGGCCAAAATCGATGTGCAGAAGTTGCGCAGCGACGCCCGCCGCCAAGGCCCGGCGCTGGCCAAGGCTGCGGAAAACATGTTAGCCGAGTGGCTTAAGGCTGCCACCGCGTAACGGTAATCGCGTACCTGTTTCATGAGAGCAAAGTATTTCCGGGGGGATACTGCCGTCGCTCTGACTTTTGTTTTGTTGCGTTTCATCCCCGGAAAAACCGTCCCCCTTTTCGGTGAAACGCCTTTATTTTGTGAGAGAACATGCAATCCGATTTGCCATGGAATGTGCCCGGAATCTCGCCGGACGCACGCGAAGCCGCCAGGGCCGCCGCCCGCCGCGAAGGTCTTTCGCTTGGTGAATGGTTAACACGCCGGATTGAGGCTGGTCCGTCCGCCGCGGGGCAGCCCGGTGCGGCCCCCGCCAACGACAGCAGCACCGGTGAAGACGGTTCCGATGCCCAGTTTTTCGTCCCTACCGACGGGGAAGCGGCTGGCGACGGCCCCGATGAAGGCCTGCGGATCGAGATTGAGGAACAGCTGCAGCTGTTATCGCAGCATTTGAGCGGTGAGATCGCCGCCGCCCATGGCGAGGAACAAAGCGCCCAGCCCCAGATGCAGGCACTGGAGCGGCTGGAAGACCAGCTGGCCCAGCTGTCGAGCCAGATTGCCCAGCTGGCCCAGAACCCGGCGCAGCAGACATCGCTTAACCCGGGAGATGATACACCGGCATCGACCGACGGCGTATTGCGCGCACTGTCGGGTCTGGACGAGCATCTTGCCCTCGCCACCGGTCGCAACGGAACGCGATTGTCCGAACTGGCCAAGGATATTCTGGTGCTGACCGGCAAGCTCGACCGGCTGCATGCCGATCTGGCAGCCCAGTCGGCGGTACTGGAAAACCGCCTGCAATCGCTCGATTCGCAGCTGGCCACTGCCACCCTGCAGCCGCCACGGCTGAAAAGCTGGGGCCTCAGGGACGAGCACCAAAGTGAAACAATACAGTTACCGGCAGCCCAGGCCCCGGCCGCGGTCTGGCACGACAGTGTTGCCTCGCGCCGCAGCCGCCGCCTGATTGCCATCACCGTGGGGATTTTTGTGCTGGCCGGTGCCGCAGGCGGTCTGGCAGTGGGCTGGAACTATATTCCGGCTGACTGGCGGGCAAATTTAAGCCTGGCCTCGATCACGCCCAAGGCCGCCGCCCCGCAAACGCCTGCGCACGATAACACCGCCAGCCTGACCCAACGGGCCAAAGCGGGTGACAATCGTGCCGCGCTGGCGCTGGGCATGCGTTATGCCGACATCGATCCGCCCCAGACCGCCGAGGCAGCCAAATGGCTCGAACAGGCCGCCGAAAGCGAGCCGATGGCGCAATACCGGCTGGCCGATCTGTATGCCCGCGGCAACGGGGTCGCCGCCAATCCGGTCAAGGCCGCCAACCTTTATCTGGCCGCCGCCGCCGCCAGTAACCGGCTGGCGATGTATCAGCTGGCGTCGGCCTATGCCGCCGGTATCGGCGTCAAACAGGATGACGCCGCCGCCGCGCACTGGTTCCAGCTTGCCGCCGAGGCGGGCTCGACCGATGCCCAGTTTAATCTGGCGGTGCTGTATGAGCGTGGCGCCGGTGTGCCGCAAAGCATGGTTCAGGCCTATAAATGGTATGCCGTTGCGGCATCTCAGGGCGACCCGGAAGCCAAGGGCCGCTTAGGCGTGCTGGCGGGCCAGATGAACCCGGCCGAGCAGAAACAGGCCGAAACCGCAGCCCTGGCGTTCAAACCGGCGCAGACCGCCGGGCTGATCCCCAGCCAGAGCGGCAAGACCACGCCGTAAGGCTCAATGATGCATTGCTTTGACGGGCAAACCGGCGCGCTGCAGATCGCCGTCGATCTGCCCGATCAGGGCCGAGAACGACATCCGGTAACAGCATAACAGCGACCAGAACGGATGCCCCTCCACCCCCAACAGGGCGGTGCGGTTGCGTTCGATCATGGCATGGCCCAGCATGGTAATGGCATAGCCTGCCAGCTGACCGAACCAGAACAGCGGCCAGGACGCAATCATCACGCTGGTGATGACGCAGACCGCCCCGACGCCCACCCCGAAATAATGGATGAAGCGCGTAGCCGGCAGACTGTGGGCACGCAAATAGCTGAGCCAGAAGCTTTCAAAATCGGCTTGCCGGTCGATCGGCGCAGGTGCGGTATCTGGGGTGTGATTGGTCATGGTGGCTCCCTGCCGGGTATTTTCTCGCGTATAGCGGGAATTAACAATGCGGCAGACTGCGACCAAGGGGAGCAAAAACTAGTTAACAGCGCTTACATAGCTGCGGCGAATTGGCCTGAGCTATGGGTGGCGGGACGGATCACGCCGCCAGAAGAAATAGGATGCCAGCACGCCGACAACGGCTGAAGCAATACAGCCAGCCAGCAGACACCGTATCGCCAGCATCTGCCATGGTGCCAACAGCAGGGTTACAGCCCCTGTAAGGAATAACAGCCGCCCGGTCAGCCGGTTGGTTTTATCCCAGGCATAGTCACTCGACAGGCTCCAGGGCGTCCGCATGCCAATGAAGAAATTAGGGCGTGTCTTGCCAAGATAGTTGCCGACCAGCAGCATCAGCGCGCCACAACCAACGGTCGGCAGCCAGACCGGAAACCCAGTACCGCCCAGCCCTTGCAGCAAAATAAGCGCGTGCACCATGGCCAATAAGGCCAGCACACCAATCCAGACCACATGATACAGTGGAAAAGTTGCAATCTCCCGGGCGCGGCGCGGCTCTATCCGGGGCAGAAGCGCCAAAAAAACTGTCAGCCCCAAAGCCAGAACCGGTAACATCCACAACGCCTCGCTCTTGCCTGCGAACCCGTTGGCTTGGCCATTCATCCCCCAGTGAACCGCAAGTCGGGCATCATCCGGGATGTGTATCAGCCCCCACAGGCTGGCCGAGAGCATGACAGCCAACAGCAAAGCACTGAACAACAGCGACGTGCGATTAGACATGACGGTCTTCCTGTTTCTGAGGTTCGTTTTTTGCACCGGTCAAATCCAGCAGCAATGCCATCACTTCTTCGACCACACTGACATTGAGCCGATAGTAAATGGTGGTGCCCTGACGCTCGGTCGTCACCAGACCGGCGTTTTTCAGCAGTGCGAAATGGCCGGATAAGGTCGGTTTGGCCAGATCAAAATGGGTGGCCAGCGCCCCGGCGCTCATCTGGCCAGCACGCAACAGTTTCAGGATTTTACGGCGCACCGGATGCGCCAGGGCTGTGAAACTATCGCTCATATTCGGTATTTAGGAAAATACCGAATTAATAGTCAAGAGAAATCACGCTTACAACAACCAGGAATATCTGTGGGTAACTTACCCGATGGGGTTTACCCCACCGCGGGCCGCAATCGCAGCCCGGATGCGGGTGCGGAACATCCGGTACTGCACCCCGAGCAGAATGAGATAGGACAGGGCTGGCACACAGAAAATAAACGCCGCCCACCAGCGATCCGAGCACAGCGCCGCCACCACCGCATTGGCCACCGCCAGTGCCACAAACATCACCGCCCAGACTTTGGCCGCCTGGGTGATGGTCGCCACATCGAGATTGTCGCGGATCACCGGCGGCAGATAGGGCCACAGCCATTGCCGGCGCAGCATCACCATCGCCAGCACCAGCGCGATGATCGAGGATTTCAGCTTAAAGAACAAACCGTTATGCGTGATGATGGTGGTGGTGCCCAGCGCGGCGACCAGAATGAGACTGAGCCACTGCAAAGCCCCGATCGGCTTACGCAGCACCAGCATCCAGATGGTCTGCACCACCCCCACGGCAATGCCAATGGCGGTAGCCAGCACGATGTTTCCGGTAATCCAGATACAGGCGACAAAAACGATAGTCGAAAGGAAATCCCGTAACACCGGCCGTACGGCCTTAAGCAATGCCATTGTGAAAAATCCTGGACGGTCGGCGGGATAGCCCCGCCAGACCGGTCGTTGGTAAGGATTACAGCGGGAACCAGTCACGCTTAGGGGTGAACTCTTGATACTGGGCGTTGACCCCGGCGCGCAAGCCCACGCCGGTGCGCATCGGGGCAATTGTGACCCCGTTCTTGCGCATATAAAGCACGCCGATACCGGCGATGAAGTAATAGCTGCCCTCGGCACCGGGGAAGCGGGTGTACATTTCTTCATCCTGATGCAGATTGTAGATCAGGGTGAAAACCTTGGAAGCATTGGCCCCGGCATCGAAGCCGACCGACGGCCCGCGCCAATAGATTTCGCGGGGTTCCATATGCTTGCGCGCCAGCCAGCCGGTGCCATAACGCAGACCGACGATAAAAGCCGCCGAGCCCTCGTTACCCTTGATATAGGCGTTGGGCTGACCGAGATCCTTGAAAACGCGCTGCACCGCCTTGGCGGTGGCTTCCGCGGCAATGCCAAAGAAATCGGTCGCGGTACTGATGATTTCGTCTTCGGAATAGGTGTCCTTGCCCGAGGATGGCGGGGGGGCAGAACCAGCGTCGTTTTCCTGTGCCAGAACCCGACCACTTGCCAACCCAAGGGCCATTGCGCCTGCGCCTGAGATGAATTTGCGCCTTAACATATCAGCACTCCTTATCGAATCACCCGCCTCGCGCCAGTCTGTAATATTGCGCCGAACCGTCGCAAGCACCAAGCCTTGCGATAAAGCGATGGTAACTTAAGGATATAAATCCTAGTTTTCAGCCGGTATTACGAGAAAACCGCCAATAAGCCTGAGACTACCCGCAAACACCTATCGGAAGAATTGATGACTTTCGGTAAAAAGGTATAGTTATCAGACGTTGCATTATCTTAATGCACTCGGCAGCCTATCATTCGGGGGGACGTCCATGGTTCCACTTTCCGTTGAATCCTTGCCGCAAGATCCCTTTATCTATGCCAGTGCCGCCCTGCTGGTGCTGTTCCTGTGGGCGTGGCTGGCCGCGGCACGCGCCCGCCGCCGGGCGCGGCGACAGGCCGATGAGCTGGGTCACGCCAAACAGGAAATCGAAAAGCGCGATCTGCTGCTGGAGAAGAGCCGGGCGATCAACAAAGATATTCTGGCCCGCATGCCGGACAAAATCCTGAAAGATGCCGCACGCGACGCCAAGGAAGGCCATTTTGCCGCCGCCTCGCGCGCGCTGAACCGCTGGCTCAACGATGAAGGGCCGCTGGTGGCCCCCCTGCTGCTGGAACGGGCCCGCTGGGCCTTTATCCGCGCCCATGGCGAAATGCGCCCCTATGCGCTGGCCGGGGCCGAGGCTTATGCCGCCGCCGCCCAGGTCCTTGCCCCGCATGACGACGCGGTCGACGGCTTCCTTGGTGAGATCCGCGCCCTGCGCAAGACGGAGGGGCGCAGCGCCCCCGCGCTGCCGCAGGCGCTCGACAAGCTCGACACCCTGACACGCGACGATGCCATTGCGCCCGATCTGTTCGGCACCGACCTCGACCTTATCGCGGGTGAGGCCGAACATAATGCCGACAAGCAGTACGAACTGGGCCGCAACAATCTCGCCCTGACGCTGATTGGTGAAGCGATCACCATCCGCACCCAAATGGCCGGGGCCGATGCGGTCGAAACCCTCAACGCGCTGTCGCTGAAAGGCTATATCCTGCTTGGGCTCAACCGCGCCGCCGAAGCGTTGCCGATCATCCGTTCGGTGGCCGAGCGGTTATCGTCCAACCCCGAATATGGCCCCGATCATCCCGATACGCTGTCCTGCCGGTATGAGCTGGCGCAGGTGCTCGACAGCATCGGCAAGGAGACCGAGGCGATGAATACCTTACGCGATGTCATCGCCCGCCAGGGTGCCAGCCCGGAGCTGGGACAGAACCATCCCGATACGCTGGAAAGCCGCCGCCTGCTCAAGACCATGGAAGCGCGCATGGCAACGGCGTAAAGTCGGCCCAAGAGTTTACGTAAAAAGACTGGCGGTGCGCAGCACGGCACTGCCGGTGGGATGGATGACATGACGCAAGTCGCGCTTTGGCAAATTGATGCCTTCGCTGACCGCCCCTTTATCGGCAACCCCGCGGCGGTGGTGCCGCTGCCCCATGGGCCGAATGCGCAATGGCCCGACGATAGCCTGCTGCAGCAGATTGCGACCGAGAATAATCTGTCGGAAACCGCCTACTTCCGCCCCACCCTTGGTTCCGATGGCGAACAGCGCGGCCAGTATGATTTGCGCTGGTTTACCCCGGTGTTTGAAGTCGATTTGTGCGGCCACGCCACGCTGGCCACCGCTTGGGCGATTTTCCATCTGGTGGCGCCAGAGCTGGAACAGGTCATCTTTCACACCCGCTCGGGCGCACTGACGGTTACGCGCCAAAGCGACGGGCAGCTGGCGATGCGCCTGCCCGCCGATACACTGCACCCGTTCACGCCGCCCACCGCGGATTTTGCCGCCGCGCTGGGTGAGGCGCTTGATGCCCCGCCACCGGCCGAGCTGTGGACCGGGCGCTATCTGACGGCGGTGTGGGAGCGGGCAGCGATTATCCGTACACTGAACGGCCCCGGCCTCAACAATCCGCAGTTACGCGCCGCCAAAAGCTGGGGGCTGATCGTCACTGCACCGGGAACCGACTGTGATTTTGTCTCGCGCTTTTTTGCCCCCGACAAGGGTGTGGCTGAAGACCCGGTGACCGGATCGGCCCATTGCGGGCTGGCCCCGTTCTGGGCAAAGCGCCTGGGCAAAACAAGCCTGAACGCCCGACAGCTTTCACGCCGCGGTGGGGCAATGCAGTGCCGTGTTGAAGACAGCCACGTCATCCTGATCGCCCCCTGCACACTCTATATGCGTGGCGAAATCGAAATCTGACAGCGACGCCTTAAGACGCAGAACGTGTGCGCCCGGCGATCAGCGAGAAGGCCAGTGCGAGCAGCGCGAATGCTGCCAGCACGGCCATGCCGATGCGCAAGGTGGAAACCGCAGCCACCGCGCCGATCAGCGGCGGGCCCGCCAGCATGCCGCCATAGCCCGCGGTGGAAACCGCTGCGATACCGGCCGCGGCGGTCTTGCCCAATTTGGCGCTGGAGCTGAATACCACGGGCACAACATTGGCAAGACCGAAGCCGACTAAAGCAAAGCCTGGCACGATGGACCAGAAGGCGGGCAGCAATACGGTGGCAAGCAGCCCGAGCATAGCCAGTGTTGCGCCATAGCCGACCACGCGCGAACGCCCCACAACATAGACGATGCGGTCGCCGCTGAAGCGGCCAATAACCATGGCCAGAGAAAAGGCCCCATAACCAGCGGCGGCCGCCGCCGGGGCGACCCCAAGTGTGGTGAGATAAACCCCGCCCCAGTCGGCCATGGCCCCTTCAATTAAAAAGCAGCACAGCGCGATCAGCGCGAAAGGCAGCAGCACACGGTCGGGCAACTGAAACACCATGCCCTGCTGACCTTGCGTGCGACCGCGGCCCAGAAACGGACAGCCGATCAGCACCAGCACGCCAACCGTTGCGGCAGCGGGCAGCATTAACAGATGCGTCGGAACACCCAGCGCCAGCGTTGCGGCACCAAAGCCGGTGCCGATTAATCCGCCTAAGGAGAATCCGGCATGAAACGATGACATGATCGGTTTGCCCCACAGCCGTTCCACCGTGGCGGCATGGGCATTCATCGATACCGCCATCAGGCC
>JBAVPS010000393.1:0-9446 GCA_049693315.1 Rhizomicrobium sp.
AAGTCGAAGGATTCTTCGCTGTTCGCACAGCACATTGCTCGCCTCAACGAGCCGGGTGCCGCCGAGCTGCTGGAAGCCTATTCGGCTATCAAGTCGCCCAAGCATCGTCGTGCGATTCTTAACCTCGCCAAGCAGTTGGCCGAGGGTAAGCTCAACGCAATGGTCGGTGCCGACGAAGACGAAGGCGAAGAGTAAGAACCGCATACGCCTAAGCTCTCGTAAGCGGATCGGACAGCCCCCTTTTCGTGACGCCACGGGAAATTTCAGGCCAAGCGTAAAAAAACATCCCGGTTCGTAAGAACCGGGATGTTTTTTATTGCCCACCAGCGCCGGCGCTAGTGCACCATAAAGACCGGCAGCTGCAGGTGGGTGACGATATGCTCGCTGACGCCGCCGAACACCGCCTCGGCCATGCGGCCACGGCTGTAACCGCCCATGATCAGCATATCCGCCCCGCCCTCTTGCGCGGCGGCCAGCAGCGCCTCGGCCACCTTACGCCCGCCTTTGGGGATGACACGGGCAGTGGCGCTGAGGCCATGCAGATGCAGATAGTCCATAGCCTCGCCAACCGGCGGGGAAGCCGATGGCTCGCCCACTGTCAGGAAGGTGATGGTTTCGGCCTTGGCCAGATAGGGCATAGCCTCGACCAGCGCACGGGCGCAGGAGATGCCATCATCCCAGCCCACGGCAATGTGGTGGCCAATCACCTTTGGCGGCTGTGACGGGGTCAGCAGCACCGGACAGGCGCTTTTGAACAGCACCCGGCAGAAGGCGTCGAGCAGGTCGTGGGCGTCGCCGGTGCGCAGCGGCGGAAACACCACCAGATCGCTAAGCCGCGCCGCCCGCCCCAGCACATGGGGCAGATAACCGGTAATTTCGCTGTAGCAGGTGCTGAGCTGGCCGTGGTTCTTGGCCTCGCTCTGGACCTCGACACCGCAGCGCTCGGCAATCGTGGCCAGATTGGCGCGGGCCGCCTTGCCGGCGGCGCTGGCGATATTCGAGGCGGTATCAATCAATTCCTGCACAAAGTCCGGTGACAGTGGCAGTTCCCCAAAAGGCAGGGTTTCCCGCGGGTCAGCATGGACAAACAGCGCCGCAACGTGGGCCCCAAAGGGCTGGGCGGCGGCAAAAGCGGTGGTCAGTGCGCATTCATCGCGCGCCCCCCCGGTCACAGGCACCAGGACCTTGCGAAAGGACATCACCAGCCTCCGATCGACCAAATTTCCCGCAGGAGTATAACGCAAAAGGCGGCAGACGTATTGCGCTTTGTCTGCCGCCAGTCACTTTCAATACCGTCTGTATGCAGCCACAGCGCTTAAGCGGCGAGACCTTCGGCGATTGCCTTCAGGCAGCCAGGGTCACGCACCACGATCTGGCGCCGCCGCGGCGTATCGATGATCTGACGGCGCTTGAGATCGCTTAAAGCCCGGCAGGTCGTCTCGATGGTCAGGCCGAGATAGTCGGCAATGTCCTGGCGGCCCAGCGGCAGGTCGAGCATGAAACTGTCATCCTTGCCCCGGACCTTCTCAAAGGTCAGAAAAAACGAGGCGACGCGCTGGCGGGCGCTTTGATGGCCCAGCATGGTGACATGCTTTTCGGCCGCGTTGAGGCTTTTGCCCAGCATGGCCAGCCGGCGCAGGTTGATGTCGGGGTCGGTGGCGCTGTGATAGAGCACACAGGCCCGCGGGCAGCGCATTGTCACCACCTCGCCCACCGCCTCGGCGGTTGAGGTGTAGGTCTCGGAGAATTCAAAACCAAAAATTTCGTCTGGCAAATAGAAATTAACGATCTGGCGGCGGCCATCGGCGAACACCCGCGTCAGGCGGACAGCCCCCTCAAGAACCCGAAAGGTAAAAGTCGACTTGGAACCTTTGGTATAGATCGTCTCGTTACGGGCAAACGTCTGAATGGCCCAGTTGCGGTCCGTGCCACTGGGCACAGAACCGGTTTCCGCTGCGAAAAAGCGGCAGCCCTGTCGACAACAGTTCGCGGAACTGGCCCCCTGCTCAGACTGGGCCAGACGCTCCTCGACCGTTGTGCTTATTGTGCTAGACATTGTTACACTCCCCAATGAGTGAACTCATTAATGGCGTATTATCAATAAACACGCATAGGGAGAGTACGGGAGCCTGACTACTTAGTACAGGTATAAAGGCGCCCAACCCTTTGATTGGACGCCTTTAATGCGAAAGATTACCGACTTTGCTTAACCAAGCGTAAACATGCATACGCACAGCCTGTGAATAAAATCTTCTTATCCACAGGCTGTGTATAAGTGTTACGGCTTTACGGCAAAGCGTGCGTCACGGGCACCTTCCGGTGCCTTGACCAGTTTGATACGGGCATCAAGGCCGATGACGCCGTTCGGATCAGCCAGCAGCGGGTTGATGTCGAGCTCGGCGATTTCCGGGAAGTCGACAACCAGCTTGGAGATCTTGAGCAGCGTGGTCACAATCGGCTCCAGCGGCACGGCCTTACGGTCACGGAAACCCTTGAGCAGCTTATAGATCCGGGTCTTCTTGATCATGGTTTCGGCAATTTCCGCCGTCAGCGGGGCCAGAGCCATGGCGCTGTCGGCTTCGACTTCCACCGAAACGCCGCCCTTGCCAACCATCATGAAGGGCCCGAAAGCCGGATCAGAGGCAACACCGATCAGAAGCTCGTAGGCACCGGGGCGGGAAACCATTTCCTGCACCAGGAAGCCTTCCAGCTTCGCCTTCGGGCAATTCTTGCCAACCGTCACCAGCATCTCTTCCGCCGCCTTCTGGGCGTCGGCCGGGGTCTTCAGGTTCAGGGCCACGCCACCGACATCCGACTTGTGCGAGATGTCCGGGGACATGATCTTGATCACGATCGGGGCCTGGAACTTTTCCTGCAGCTTGGCGACATCAGCCGGGGTAGCGGCCGTGGCGCACTTGGCCGACGGAATGTCATAGGCTTCGAACACGGTCGCCAGGCTCGGCGCATCCAGCCAGGTCAGGTTCTTGGCGACAGCGTCGTCAATCAGCTTCTTGGCGGTGGCATAGTCAGGCTTGTAGCCGGGGATGTCGTGAACTTCGCCCTTGGCCAGCGTCTTCTGGACGGCATTGTACTTGGCCAGGTGCATGAAGCTGCGGATGGCCTTTTCCGGGGTGTCGAAGTTCGGGATACCGTTGGCGTCGAACAGAGCGCGGACTTCGCGGGTCTCGTCGTTGCCACCCAGCCAGTTGGCGATCAGCGGCTGACCCAGCTTGTTGCGGGCTTCCACCACGGCCTTGGCCTTGTCCATCGAGACAGCGGTCGCCGTCGGGCAGTGAATGACCACCACACCGTCAATACCTTCAACGCCGTCAAGCGCAACGATCGAGTTGTAATAACGCGGACCGTCGGAATCGCCGATGATGTCGATCGGGTTGGCATGGGACCACACGTCCGGCAGGCAGGCGTTGAGCTTGTCCATCGCCGCCTTCGGCACATCGATCAGCTCGCCGCCGAGGTCGGACAGCTTGTCCACCGCGCACACACCGGCGCCGCCACCGTTGGTGACGATGGCCAGACGGTCGCCGTTCACCTTCAGCTTCTTCGAGAAGGTCTCGATGCTGTCGAGCAGTTCGTCCAGATCGTTGGCACGGATGATACCGGCCCGTTCAAAGGCGGCATTGTACACGCCATCGACACCCGCCAGCGCACCGGTGTGCGAGGCAGCCGCCTTGGCGGCGATGTCGGAACGGCCCGACTTAATGGCGATAACCGGCTTCTTGGTGGTGCACTTCTGGGCCGCTTCCATGAAGCGGCGCGGGTCAAACCCGCCAGCGCCAGCCACGGCTTCAACATACAGAACCACCGCATCGGTGTGCGGATCGTCGGCCAGGAATTCCAGCATATCGGCAAAATCGATATCCGACTGGTCACCCATCGAGGCGAGGTAGGAGAAGCCGATCTTGCGTTCTTCGGCCCAGTCGCACAGCGTGGCGACCATGGCACCGGACTGCGCCACGAAGGCGATGTTGCCCTTGCGCGGCAGGGATTCGGCAAAGCAGCCGTTGAGGCCGATATGCGTCGAAACCGTACCAAGGCAGTTCGGGCCAAGGATGCGCAGGTCGAATTTCTTGGCTTCGGCCAGCATCTTGTCCTGCAGGGTCTCACCGGTCTTTTCGTCCGCAACGATGTCGCGAAGGCCAGCGGTGATCACCACGGCACCACGGGTGCCTTTTTCGCCGAGCTGGCGGATGGTCTCCGGGATAGCCTTGGGCGGGATGCTGAGGATGGCCAGATCGGGAACGATCGGCAGGCTGGCGATATCCTTATAGGCAATCACACCGCCAATGGCGGGGGCCTTCGGATTGACCAGCATGATCGGGCCTTCAAAACCCTGACGGAAGAGGTTGCGCGCGACGATGTTGCCGACAGCGCGGTCCCGGTTGGTGGCGCCGATCAGGGCGACACTCTTGGGAGCGAATACTGCGTTTAGATTTTTAATGCTCATGAGCGTCTTTTCTCTGGAAAAAAGCCCTCTCTCCTACCCCACCGGTCGGTTCATTGCCACATTTTCCGTCTGTGCAAATCTATCCTGAAAGGCGGATCGCGCACGATTTTTGCGCAAAACAGGGCTGCTGCGCACGGATATGACAAGCAGCGTCCTTATGCCATACCACCCTTATGGTCCCAACATCTGGGAAAATCACTTTCGGGTTGTGTCGTCATAGCTGTACCGACTCGGGCCAATTGCGACCGGTTACCAAACCCGGCCATACCGCGCCCCCTTTGGACCATAAAGCGATGCAAAACCCATGGCGGAAACGGGCCTCATCGGTTAGGATCTGCGGGCAGGATAAAATGTAATTAAACCCCGCAACGGCTTGACTTTTGTTTAGCCGATCCCAACTTTAGGTGAGCTAACGGTGCGCGGATATTATTAGCCGTAGTACCGGGACTTAAAAAAAATACCGGTTGGGCTTTAAGAACTGTTCGCTTAAGGCCCGGCGGATTTTCGGTCAGTTTCAGACCAGAACCCTGGCTTTGGACTGACGTTTGGATCGAACGGGCAGCAAAGGAGCGCAAGAAGCGCCATGGCAAACGAAGATACGGCAAAAATTTCCGAAGAAGTCACCGGCCTGAAGGCAGACATCGCCAGAATCGCCGAGTCGGTGAGCGAATTCATCCGCACCCGTGGCCAGGACGCCGCCTCCCGCATTCAGGGTACGGCTGAAGAGACCTGGAACGAAACCAAACAGAAGCTGGGCTGCGTCAAGCAGAAGATCCAGGACGAACCGGTTGCCGCCACCGCGGTGGCTTTTGGCGTCGGCCTGGTCGTTGGTCTGCTGCTGTCTGGCCGTCGTCGCCGCTAAGGCCATCCGCCTTGATCGAAACGGCGATTGCCTTTGCTATCGGTCTGGTGCTGGGCCTGATCTTCAAGATCAGGCGCCGCCAGAAAGAAGATGCCGAGACAGACACCGAATCAAAATATCCGTAACGGGAATTCCCCTCTCCTGTTACGGATATGCTTTGCACCATAGATTTTTTGCCCGATGACATCTTGCGGCCAGCCGCAAATGCTGTGTCACGGGCAGAACCTTACAAACCAGAGTATCAGAAGAAACGGATTGCCATGAACAACTGGCCGGCACGCATTGCCGTCACCATCGCCTGCACCCTGATCGCCCTGATCGGCGTTGGTGCGGCGGGGGCCTTTGTCTGTTTTGCGATCTACGCCTTTCTGACCCAGGTGATGGCCCCGCCCTATGCCGCGCTCTGCGTGGCGGCGATGGTGCTGATCCTGACCGCTTTATTGCTTGGCTTTATTTTGCTGCTGGTCAAAGTCCGCGACTATGGCGACGAGGCCGAGGATACCGGCAATCTTATGGGTCTGCAGCTTGGCAAGCTGATCAGCGGCGACCTCTTGGCCCTGATCGCCCGCAACCCGCGCGCCGCGGTGCTGGCGGCGATTGCCGGTGGCGTGGTGGTCGGCATCAGCCCGCGCCTGCGCCAGACGCTGCTGGATCTGCTGCGCCGCTAATCCTGCCCAGGGCGAACGGCTTACCGCTGACAGCGACCCGATAACAGGGTATAGCAGGCCCCGGCCCGATTTAGCGGGCACCAGCGTGGGGCACATATCAGGATAGCGGTTGATGGTTTCGGGGCTGATCAAGATACCCTTTGTTGATTTGCGCGGAAATTTCTCGCCGCTCGATCTGGTGTTTCTGCGCCGCAAGCAGGCACGCGTGCTGCTCGAAGCAGTGCGCGCCACCTTTGGTGCCAGCGCCAATATCCCAAGCACCACATTGCTGAAACTGGCCGACCGCGCCTCGCAGCACTGGCTGAAACAGGCTGGCAATCCCTATCTGTGGGAAATCACCCGGCTGGCCGAGGAAATCGACGTGCCCGGCGTCTTCACCGTCAACGCCTGTCTGGAATGGGGCTGCACCACAGGGGTGTGGGACAGCGCCGATGGCCCCCTGATGCGCCGGGTGATGGACTGGCCCTTCCCGGTGCTGGGCGAACATCTGGTGGTGCTGCATTTGTCGGGGCAGGCAGGCAGCTATTACAATATTACCTGGCCCGGCATCAGCGGGGTTTTCCACGGCCTGGCACCGGAGCGCTTTGCCGCCGCCATCAATCAGGCCCCGATGCGCCGGACCACGGCAGGCCTGGCCGGGGTGGCGGGCGACTGGGCCATGGGCCGCATCGCGGTCGGGCGCAATTTTGGTCTGCCGCCGGGGCATCTGTTACGGCAGGTGTTCGAACTGGCCCCCGATTACGCCGCCGCCCGCGAAATGCTCAGCCAGAGTGAAATCGCCGTGCCGACCATCTTCGTACTGGCCGGAACCGAAAATGGTCAGGCCTGCGTAATCGAGCGGACGGAAAACGCCTGCACCATCCGCGAAATGGCGGCGGGGCCGAACGGCAACCGGGTCTGCGCCACCAACCATTTCGAGGCACCGCCCGAAGGCACCAAAGAAGACTGGCGCGCCCGCCCGATCGACAGTGCAGGAAAATATACACAGGCCAGTGCCCTGCCCGGCGACGGCGGACAATTTTTCTGGTTTACTGCCCCCATTGCCAATGCCAACAGCCGGGTGGCCTTTGCCGCCCGCCCGCACGGCGGCCGGCTGTCTTTGATGGGAACAGATGGGGCCAGTCCCGTCACCGAAGTTTTTCGCCTGCCGCCGGAAGATTAAACAGCAAGATTAAAGGGGAAAGCCATGCGCACCGCGACCGTCGAACGCAAAACCCATGAAACCGAAATCGCCGTCTCGGTTGATCTGGACGGCACCGGAATCGGGGATATCGACACCGGCATCGGCTTTCTCGACCATATGCTGGAAAGCTTCGCCAAACATTCGCTGATCGATCTCAAGGTCCGGGCGCAGGGCGATCTGCATGTCGATTTCCACCACACCACCGAGGATACCGGCATTGTCATCGGTCAGGCGGTGAAAAAGGCGCTGGGCGATTATGCCGGCATCAACCGTTTCGGCACCGCCGCCATCCCGATGGACGAAGCCCTGACCCGCGCCGCCGTCGATCTGGCCGGGCGGCCCTATCTGGTGTGGAAGGTCCGGATTCCGGCCCAGAAGCTGGGCGACATGGATACCGAGCTGTTCAAGGAATGGTTCGCGGCCTTTGCCATGAATGCCGGCATCTGCCTGCATGTCGAAAACCTCTATGGCGACAACAGCCATCACATCGTCGAAACCGCCTATAAGGCGCTGGCCCGGGCGCTTCGTCAGGCCGCCACGGTGGACGAGCGGCTGGAGGGCGCGGTGGCGTCGACCAAGGGCGTGCTGGGCGAGGCCGACTAACCCCGCCCGCATAAACAACGGCATCTGAAAGCGTAGAGGAAAAGCAAACATGCGTTGCTGGAAATACGCACGACGTATCGCACCACTTTTTGTTGTTGCACTTGGTGTTTCAACGATCTGCCGGGCCGACGACATTACCAGACCGGTCACCACCGAAAGCGGACAGGTAACCGGCGTGGTCCGCGGCGATGTCGAAACCTTCTTCGGCATCCCCTATGCCGCTCCACCGGTGGGGGATTTGCGCTGGAAGGAACCCGCGCCACCCAAACCGTGGAAGGGCGTGCGCCCGGCCGCCAGCTTTGGCCCGGCCTGCCGCCAGACGGTGGACTGGATCAAGGAGCCGCAAAGCGAGGACTGCCTGTTCCTCAACATCTGGGCACCCAGGACACCCGCCCCCAAAGGCAAAGCCTATCCGGTTATGGTCTGGTTCCACGGTGGCGGACTGTTCGGCGGCTCGGGATCGCAACCCGGCTATGACGGGGCCAAACTGACCCGTCAGGGCGTCATACTGGTGACGATTAATTACCGGCTTGGGGTGCTGGGTTTCTTCGCCCACCCCGAGTTGACGGCGGAAAATCCCCATCAGACTTCGGGCAATCAGGGCTTCCTCGACCAGATTGCAGCCTTGAAGTGGGTCAAACAGAATATCGCAGGCTTTGGCGGTGATCCCGGTAACGTCACCATTTTTGGCGAATCCGCCGGATCAGCCTCGGTCAATATGCTGGTGAATTCGCCACTGGCCGAAGGCTTGTTTCAGCGCGCCATCGGGGAAAGCAGCGCCATCTGGAGCCGCGTTGGCCTGAAGACCGCCGAAGCCAACGGGGCAAAATTCGGGGGTGCCCTGAAAGCCGGATCACTCAAAGCGCTGCGGGCGATGGCTGCAGACAGCCTGATCAAACAGCCCTGGCAACCCGATTTTACCGTCGACAACTATGTCTATCCGGCCAACCCGGCCACACTACTGGCCACCGTGCAGAAAAAGGCGGTACCGACACTGCTGGGCTGGAATGCCAATGAAGGTGTTGATCTGGCGGCAGAAGAAATCGGCAAATCGAACCCGTCTCTGACGGAGTACCAGGCAGCGATCAATCGCATAATCCACCCCGCCGCCCCGGCCCAGCTTCGCAACCGCTATCCCGCCAACACGCAGGAACAAGCCAAAACCTCGCTCTATCAGCTGGTGACGGACAGTATGGGAAACGACATGTGGAACTGGGCGAAGCAGCAACGGACTGCCGCGCCGACCTATGTCTACTTCTTCGTCCACTGGCCGGCAGAACCGCTTGTGGCCTGTAATTACGGTTGCAAGGCCGGACATGGTGCCGAAATCCGCTTTGTCTTTGATCAGCTTGATCAGGATGCCCGGCCGTGGAGCGCCGATGACCGTATGATGGCTGACCGGCTGGTGCAGTACTGGACCAATTTCGCCAGGACCGGTAACCCCAATGGCGATGGCGTGCCGACATGGCCCCGCTTCGATGGCACCCCGGCCAGCGTTCAGCGCCTGGGCACCGATGATGAAATCAAAAAACGTGGCGAATTCGTCGATTTCAGGCAGTGGGAATAAATACTGCCAAAACGACGGCACCTTTATGCAAGATACACCAACGCCGCCCGATTGGCGGCGTTGTCGTTATTAGCGATCCCGCAGATCAGGGTTTGATC
>JBAVPS010000394.1:0-2414 GCA_049693315.1 Rhizomicrobium sp.
TCCTGATGGAAATTACTGCGCCGGGACGGGGTCTTTGACCTCTTCTTCCGCCGGTGCAATGGCCAGCTGCCGGAGCTGGCGGAACTTACGGTCGATATTGTGTTTGGCCAGTGTCACCAGTTCCTGATAGCGCACCGGATCGTGGTTGGCGGTAATCTTGAAGCGGGTTTCCGCCGCCATGAATTCCTCCAGCGGCAAGGTCGGCTCGTCGGAGTCGAGCTCCAGCGGGGCCTGACCGGCTTCCAGCTTGCGCGGGTCATAGCGATAAAGCGGCCAGTACCCAGACGCCACCGCCGCCTTCTGGCGGTTCAGGCCGCCCGCCATGTCCACGCCATGGGCGATGCAGTGGGCGTAGGCGATGACCAGCGACACGCCGTTGTAGGAAGCGGCTTCCTGCAATGCCAGTCCGGTCTGGGCGTCTTTGGCCCCGATTGAGCAGGTGGCGACATAGACATCGCCATAGGCCATGGCGATGGCCGCCAGATCCTTCTTGGCGCGCGCCTTGCCTGCGGTGGCAAACTTGGCGGTAGCCCCCAGTGGGGTCGATTTCGACTGCTGCCCGCCGGTGTTGGAATACACCTCGGTATCGAGCACCAGAATGTTGACGTTGCGGCCAGAGGCCAGCACATGGTCAAGACCGCCATAACCGATGTCATAGGCCCAGCCGTCACCACCGATGATCCAGACCTGCTTTTCGACCAGATAATCAACCAGCTCGAACAGCCGTTTGGCGGTCGCATCGTTGCGCGGGGCCAAAATCTGTTTGAGATCGTCAATCCGCTTGCGTTGATCGCGGATACCGGCATCGCTGGTCTGATCGGCGGTGATGATGTCCTGCACCAGCGCATCCGGCACATCGGGCTGGCTGGCCAGCAGCATCAGGGCATCTTCCTTGTGATGGTCGAGACCCATGCGCATACCCAGACCGAATTCAGCGTTGTCTTCAAACAGCGAATTGGCCCAGGCCGGGCCACGGCCATCTTTGCCCGTGGTGTAGGGGGTGGTCGGCAGGTTGCCGCCGAAGATCGACGAGCAGCCAGTGGCATTGGCGATCATCAGACGATCACCAAACAACTGGGTCAGCGTCTTGATATAGGGCGTCTCACCGCAGCCGGTGCAGGCACCGGAAAATTCGATCAGCGGCTTGATGAACTGCGTCGCCCGCATGTTGAGGCGCATATCGGCGCGCTCGATATCCGGCAATGCCAGGAAGGCATCAAAATTGACCTTCTCGGTTTCGAGCACCGGGTCTTTTTCCACCATTATCAGGGCGTCTTCACGCGGGCAGGCCTTCACGCACAGGGTGCAGCCGGTGCAATCTTCCGGCGCGACCTGTAACAGATAGCTGAACTTGCCCTTGAAGCCCGGCCCCTTGTACGGCATGTGCTTAAGGCTTTCGGGGGCACCTGCCAGCGCGTCGTCCGGCACCACCTTGGGCCGCAGGGCCGAATGCGGGCAGACCACGGCGCATTTGTTACATTCGATACACTGCTCCGGATTCCATTGCGGAATATCGTCGGCAATGTTGCGCTTTTCGAATTTTGTGGTGCCCAGCGGCCAGGTGCCATCGACTGGCAACATGCTGACCGGCAGGGCGTCGCCCTGACTGGCCATCATCGGGGCGATAACCTTGCGCACAAATTCGGGGGCGCTGTCGGGCACCACCGGCGGCAAGGGCGCACCATCGACATGGTTGGGCACTTTGACCTCGGCCAGATGGGCCAGGGTCGCATCCACCGCGGCAAAGTTCTTTTCGACGATCTTCTGGCTCTTGCGGCCATAGGTCTTCTGAATGGCCTTTTTGATCGAGGCGATGGCTTCGTCCCTGGGCAGCACATCGGCCAGGGCAAAGAAGCAGGTCTGCATGATGGTGTTGATGCGCGTGCCCATACCATTGTCACGGGCCACGGTACCGGCATCGATAACGTAGACTTTCAGGGCCTTTTCCAGAATGGCTTCCTGCACCTCTTTGGGCAGATGGCTCCACACTTCATCGGCCGCATAGGACGAGTTGAGCAGCAGCGTGGCGCCATGGGCCGCATATTTCAGCACGTCGATGCGGCTGAGGAAGACGAAGTGATGGCAGGCGACAAACTGGGCTTCTTCAATCAGGAAGCTCGACTGGATCGGCCGCGGGCTGAACCGCAAATGCGACACCGTTACCGCGCCGGACTTTTTCGAGTCATACACGAAATAGCCCTGGGCGTAGAGATCGGTGTGGTTGGCAATGATCTTGATCGAGTTCTTGTTGGCCCCCACCGTACCATCGGCGCCCAGACCAAAGAATACCGCGCGATGCACATCGGATTCATCGGTGCGGAAGCTGGCATCGACATCCAGCGACAGGCCGGTGACATCATCGTTGATGCCAACGGTGAAGCGGCGCTTGGGGGCAAGCTTGGCCAGTTCATCGA
>JBAVPS010000395.1:0-4956 GCA_049693315.1 Rhizomicrobium sp.
GATTTGCGGTGTCGATGCCGCAGATGTCACCGACATGATTGCCGAGATCCGTAACTTAAGCCCCAAGCCCGGTTTGTCCTTCGGTTCGGAACCGGTGCAGCCGGTGGTGCCCGATGTCATCGTGCGCAAGGGGAATGACGGTCTGTGGCAGGTCGAACTGAACGCCGATACGCTGCCGCATCTGCTGGTCAATGCGCGCTATTTTGCACGGGTTTCCGCTGGCGCGCGGGATAAGGAATCCAAATCCTATCTCACCGAATGCCTCAACAGCGCCAACTGGCTGGTCAAAAGCCTGGATCAGCGGGCGCGCACCATCATGAAGGTGGCATCCGAAATCGTGCGCCAGCAGGATGGCTTTCTCAATCACGGTGTGCGGTTTTTGCGCCCGCTCAATCTGCGCGCCATCGCCGATGCCATCGGCATGCATGAATCCACCGTCAGCCGCGTAACCTCGAACAAATATATCGCGACGCCGCGTGGGTTGTTTGAACTCAAATATTTCTTCACTGCGGCGATCGCCTCGGTCAACGGAATGGAGTCCCATTCTGCCGAGGCGGTGCGTGACCGCATCCGTGAAATGATCGACAACGAAAAGCCGAGCGAGATCCTGTCGGATGATCGCATTGTGGCGCTTTTGACCGCCGATGGCGTCAATATCGCCCGGCGGACCGTGGCCAAGTACCGCGAGGCGATGCATATTTCCTCTTCGGTGGAGCGCCGCCGGATCAAAAACGAACAATCCGCCTCGGTTTAAGGCTGTCGCTGCGGGATGTGGCGGCGGGGTGCGAGACTAACGCTACATAGTTGTTATATTTTTTAACTTTAAAGACACCGTGCGCCGTGTTGATACAGACGCCAATGGCCGCCCGGCGTTGACTTTAACTCAGACGCGGACTACTCCTCCCGCGCGATACTGGGCCGGTCCGCGAAAGCGCGTTGCGCATCAACGTCTGGCTATGGCAGGGCAGATGCCACCTTGCCGGGTTAGATTAAAGCGTTCCGGTCGGGGGACCGGTCAACTACCCAAAAGGGCTGTCATGCAGATTGCGGATTTGCTGGTTTCCGAAGGCGTCTTTACGGCGATTAAAGCCCAGGGCAAGAAACAGCTGTTTCAGGAACTGTCGGCGCGGGCTGCACCATTGGTGCATATGCCCGAAAAGCGGGTTTTTGAAATCATCAGCGAACGCGAAAAACTCGGCACCACCGGCGTTGGCCAGGGGATTGCCATTCCGCATGGCCGCCACACAGAAATCGAAAAAATCACCGGCCTGTTCGCCCGGCTCAATCCGCCGGTGGATTATGCCGCGGTGGATGGCCAACCGGTTGATCTGGTCTTCCTGCTGCTGGCACCGGAAAGCGCGGGTGCCGATCATTTGAAAGCGCTGGCGCGGGTCTCGCGTCTGCTACGCAGTCAGGCCATTTGTGGCAAGCTGCGTGCGGCGGCAACGGCGCAGGAGTTGTTCGCCATTCTTAGCGAGCCGCCACCGGTAAGCAAAACTGCTGCAGCCTGATCTGTTTTATGTTCCTGTGCGCCGCTCGGGCTGGCCCGCGCGGGTTTGGCGGGCGCGGATGCTGGCCATCGCATTATCCAAGGCCGCCTCATAGGCCTCGGGTGTGTCGCTTGGGCGCACCAGATGATAGACCTTCTTTGCCGCCCGTTCGAGGAAGCGTAAGCCGCTGTCGTGTTCACTGGTATTGCGCAGCATATCGACGGCGTAATGGGCCTGATTACACCACATCACCAGATCGGGCCGTTTGGCTTCGCTGCTTTCATGGGCCAGCGCATTGGCCAGCATATCGACCTTTTCGGTTACGCTCTGCACCGGCTCGCCGGTCGGTATGCCGTCATTCAGGAAGCGATAGAGCACGCCGAGCTGGAAGGCATCGACGCGCAGCTTTTCATCCAGCACATGGTGCCGGGCCTGTGGCAGCTCGCGGTCCAGGCGCTTGTCGGTGGCCTGGGTGGTCAGACGCTCGGCGGCTTTCATATGCAGGGTGTTGGGCGGCACAAAAAGATCGGCAGTATTCCTGCCCGGATCGCGCCGCCGGTCGGGTCCGATATAGTCATAGGTGATGACGAAGCCTTTGCGGCGCAGGGTCATGGTTTCAATGCGTTCGGCCAGAATGCCCTGCGAAAAAGGACGTAAGATGACGTCGTCGGCACCGGCATTGATGACCTGACGGATCAGCGCTTCGGATTTGTCCCAGCTGGTGGCGGCGATCACTGTGAAGGGGTTGTAGCCCGCCACGCCCCAGCGCAGTGACTGAATGTGCTGGCAAATCTCGCTGTCGAGTGCATTGACCTCGCAGAACACCAGATCGGGATGGCGGTAACTGATAACGCTGGCAAAATCGGCTGGGGTGGCAACGCCATCCACATTGCGGAAGCCAAGCGCGTTGAGGGCTGCACGCAGCACGCTGCGGCTGTCGGTAACAGGATCGAAAATCAGAACGTCAACCGCCTCGTAGAGCAGGTCCGGCACGGCGTTCCTCCATGTCAACACTACCTTTAGTATAATTCAGAATTGCATGTAACGTAAACGCGCGCCGGTGAAGCTGGTTAACCCTGGGTGGCGGATGCAAGGTTTCGTAAACACAAAAGCCCCGGCACGATGTCTCGTGCCGGGGCTTTTACATGTTTCGTGTTACTGGTCGTGTTACTTGCGGCGTTTAGGCCGGAACCGCCTCGATAATGGCCAGGAAGTCCTTGGCCTTGAGGCTGGCACCGCCGACAAGCGCGCCATTAACATTCTTCACCGTAAAGATTTCCTTGGCATTGTTCGGTTTGACCGAGCCGCCATAGAGGATTTCCATCTTGTCGCCAGCGGTGCCGAACTTGGCCGACAGCGTCGCGCGGATGAAGTTGTGCATGGCGTCAATTTCGGCGATCGTCGGGATCTTGCCGGTGCCAATGGCCCAGATCGGCTCATAAGCGATGACCAGATTGTCCGCCGTGGCGCCTTCCGGCAGGAAGGACAGCTGGTGACCGACGATCTCGTCCTGCTTGCCCGCCACGCGCTGGGCTTCGCTTTCGCCCACGCAAACGATGACCTTGAGGCCGGCGCGCCAGCCAGCTTTGGTCTTTTCGGCGATGAATTCATCGCTTTCCTTGTGGTAGTCGCGGCGCTCGGAATGGCCGACGATGACCCACTGGGCACCGGCGTCAGCCAGCATTTCCGGGGCGATGTCGCCGGTATAGGCGCCTGACACCTTGGCGTGGCAGTCCTGGCCACCAACCTCAACTTCCGGGCCGGCCACCTGGGCCACGCGCGAAACCAGGGTCGCTGGCGGACAAATGAGCACTTTTGCCGCAGACGGGTGGGCTTTCAGTGCGTCTTTAAGGGCCTTCACCTCAGTAATTGAGGCGTCAAGGCCATTCATTTTCCAATTTCCTGCAATCAGCATGCTCATCTCCTTGCCGTAGCCGAAGCCTCTCCCTATCATTCGCCGCCGATTTGCGCCACACCGCTATAGAGAAAAGTCATGCTCCAAAAGTTACGCCAATTCTCGAAATCCTGGATTTCTAGCCTCTTCCTGGGCATTTTGTCGCTTGCCTTCGTGTCATGGGGCGTGGGCGATATTCTACAGGGGCACACCGATACCGCGGTGATCCGTGTCGGCAAAACCGCAGTCGATCAGACCGATTTTCAGCGGGATTATAACAATTATCTGCGCAATCTTGGCGCGCAGCGCGGCGGCGCGATTTCGCCGGAAACCGCCAAACGCGAGCATATTCCCGATACGCTGGTGCAGCAGACTGTGCTGACCACCGCGCTCGACAATGTGGTGAAGCGGCTCGAACTGACGGCGTCCGACTCACTTGTCATGACCCGCATCCGTGCCATGCAGCAGTTTGCCGGCATCAACGGCGCTTTCGATCGCAACGTCTTTCAGCAGCTGATCGAGCGTTACAACTATACCGAAAAAAGCTTTATCGAGCAGGTGCGGGCCGATTTCGCCCGCGCTCAGCTTGAAACCGCGGTTGAAGGTGGCTTCACCATGCCGGTCGGTTATGCCCGCGCCATCATGGCCTTTGCCAGCGAGCAGCGCGCCGCCGACTATGTTGTGGTGAACGATTCCGGGCTGGCCCCGATTGCGGCCCCGTCTGATGCGGTGTTGACGGCCTATGCCAGGACCCATGTCGGGTCCTATTCGACGCCGGAATATCGCGACGTGACCTTCGCCAAGCTGGCCCCCGAAGATGTCGCCGCCACGCTCAACGTCACCGATGCGCAGATCAAGCGGGCCTATGATGCCCGTCACGAGCAGTATGTCATTGCCGAAAAGCGCAGCGTCGAGCGGCTGACCTTCCCCGATCAGAAGGCGGCTGCCGAAGCCAAGGCCAAGATCGATGCCGGTCAGAGCTTTGCCGATGCGGCCAAATCGCGTGGCTTTGCCGAAAAGGACATTTCGCTCGGCGATGTCGTTGCTGCCGATCTGGATAAGGCCGAGGCTACGGCTGTCTTCGCCGTCAAGGATGGTGGCGTGACCGCGCCGGTCAAATCGACCTTCGGCTGGAACATCTATCATGTGACCAAAATCATCCCCGGCAAGGTGACGCCGATTGAGCAGGCCCATGACGAGCTGAAAGCGCTGGTGCAGAAGGAACTGGCCCGTGCCAAGCTCGACGATGTCTCGAACGCCTATACCGACGCGGTAACCAGCGGTCTGTCGCTGACCGAAGCGGCCAAGAAGGCCGGTCTGACGACCATTCATGTCGCCTCGATCGATCGCGATGGCTTGAAGGCCGATGGCACCAAGGCTGATGCGCCCGATGATGCGGAATTCCGCGCGCTGATCTTCAAGTCCGAAATCGGCGAGGAAGGCGACCCCGTCCTGACCAAGGCCGGCACCCTCTATGTCATTCAGGTCAATGGCACGGTGCCGCCGAAACTGCGGCCGCTGGATCAGGTGCGTGATAAGGTGCTTGCCGCCTGGACCGCCGAAGAACGCGCC
>JBAVPS010000396.1:0-5934 GCA_049693315.1 Rhizomicrobium sp.
GCTCCAGTGTAACCGGAACCAGATTTTCTGCTGCGGCCCGCATCACATGGCGACCAACCGCAGAACTGCCGGTGAACACAAGATGATCGAACGGCAAAGACGAGAACGCCTGTGCCACATCCGGCCCGCCAATCACCACGCCCAGTTCTTCGGCATCAAACAAATCCCCCACAAGAAGCGCCATCAGCTCGGATGTGCGGGGCGTGAATTCCGAAGGCTTGATTAATGCCGTATTGCCTGCAGCAAAAACGCCAGCCAGCGGCGCAAATGCCAGATTGATCGGGAAATTCCACGGGCTGATAATACCAACCACGCCCAGTGGCTGCGGCGCGATCCATGCCGACATAGCCGGGTCCGGCGTTTCGACGACTTCGCGCTGCATCCAGTCGGCGACATGCGCTGCGCTATAACGCAGACCTGCCGCCGTTGTTGCAATATCGGCCGTCAGGGAATGATACACCGCGCGATTACCAAAGTCGGCACTGATGGCTTTGGCAAAATCGGCTGCATGATCTGTGATCAGGTGCGCGGCACGCTCCAGCCGGTCACGGCGCAGGGCGGCATCGGCAACCGGCTTTGCCAGATGCGCTTTCTTCATACCGTGCAAAATGCACTGCAGATCTTTATAGATAGCATTGTCGGTCATAATCGATCTCTGCCTTTCAGGCCAGTGTCAGGACAACATCAACGTTGCCGCGAACCGCATTGGAATAAGGACACGCGGCATGGGCCGCATCGATCAGGCGCAGACCTTCGGCACGATCCACGCCGGGCAATTCAATACGAAGATCAATCGCCAGACCAAAACCGCCTTCGGCGCGGGGGCCAATGCCTACGGTGGCGACGACGTTAGCCTCGGCGGGCACTTTTACCGCAACCGACGGCGCCACCGTCTTCATGGCGGACAGAAAGCAGGCGGCATAGCCCGCAGCAAATAACTGTTCCGGGTTGTTGCCATGCCCCCGTCCGCCAAGCTCGACCGGAAGGTCCAGCCAGACACTGAGCGCGCCATCGGTGGTGCGGGTACGGCCATCGCGGCCACCATTAGAAATGGCCGAGGTTTTGTATAGGATTTTTGTCAACATTACGTTCTCTAAAGTCCAGGGGGGGGTATTTCTTGGCAACACGGATAGCCCCCTTTCCGCGCCCGCACACACAATACGCTTGAACTTTGCCATCATAAATATGATGGATAGCACATGTCACTTATCCGGCTCCGAACTTTTGTCGAAGTTTACCGCCTGCGGTCGATCTCTGGCGCGGCCCGCAGCCTCAATCTGACACAATCCAACGTTTCGCAGCATATTGCCGGGCTGGAAGTGGCCATTGGCCACCCCCTGTTCGACCGTCAGGCCCGCGGCGTGCACCCCACAACTGCAGCTGACGATCTGGCTTTAGATTTGGGCACTCTGCTGGATCAGGCCGAGGAAGCGCTCGCAAAAGCCAGAGCGCGCTCGTCGGAAATGACCGGTACAATACGCATCATCGGCCATGCGGACTTCATTGCCGAAGAAGTGGCACGCCACCTTCCGGTGTTGATCGAAGCGGGCTTGCGCATCCGCCTGCAGCCCGCGGACCGTGATATGCTGCAGCAGATGCTGGTCGAAGGCCATTTCGATCTTGGCATTTCGGCCTACCCGGTCGTCGATGGCCGCTTACACAGCGAAGTCATCCGCGAAGAACCCGTCCATGCGGTTGCGGCCCCATCGGTGATCGCACGGATACGCGCGGCAGGGTCCATGGATGAAGCGCTGATGCACGAGCCGTTGTTGGCATACAGCCTCAATCGCCCGCTGATTGACAGCTGGCTGCGCCATAATCACGTGACGCATCCTCCGGCATCCCCTGCCGTGACCAGCCCGGATTTGCGGGTTCTGCGCCACCTGCTGCTGGATGGGACCGGCTGGTCCGTACTGCCAAATTATCTCTGTAGCGAGGCCCTGGCAGACGGTCGCTTAGGTATCATCGGGGCCACTACGCCACCACTGACCAACAGCTACTCTTTGGTCTGGCTCCCCAGCGCCCTGCGCACACCACGGATTGCCCATACACGACAAACTCTGCTGCGGCGTCTGCGTTCAGGTCCAGACAACGCGCCATAGCGGGCGCATGGTCTGCTGACCTTAGTTACTGGTCTTTTTCGGCGCGAGTTCGCCGTAAAAATACGAAGCCGCGCGTTTCGCCCCAAACGGCATCTTCGGCATAACGCGTAAACAGCGCATCACTGCGACGCATTTATTCATTCCGGCATTTTGCGTTCCCCGAGCCATTTGACCATGGCCGGATCGCGGTGATCGAAGAAGCTGCTGGTTTTGGTATCAAGCGACACAATCGCGGCCATGCCTTCTGCATCGATGGTGAAGTCAAGGCTGCGCAGATTTTCTTCCATGCGCTCTTTACGAACGGTCTTGGGAATGGCGACGACACCACGCTGCGTCAGCCAGCGCAGAATGATTTGCCCGACCGACTTGCCGTATTTCTTCGCAAGCGTCAGCAACACTTCATTTTGGAAGATGTTATTTTTGCCTTCGGCAAACGGTCCCCACGCTTCGATCTGGATGCCGTTTTCGTTCAGAAAAGCTTGCGTTTCTATCTGTTGATTAAAGGGATGCGTTTCAATCTGATTGATGGCAGGCTTGATCCTGTTGTGCACGATCAAATCCATCACGCGGTCAGGATGGAAATTGCTGACGCCGATAGCACGGACTTTACCTGCCTCGTACAACTCCTCCATCGCGCGCCACGCGCCATAAACGTCGTTATAGGGCTGATGGATCAGATACAGATCAAGATAATCGAGCTGAAGCTTGTCCAGCGATCTCTGGAAGGCTTTTTTTGTACCTTCATAGTTGGCATCCTGAACCCACAGCTTGGTCGTGACAAACAGCTCTTTCCGGCTGATACCACTTTTCTTAATGCCCTGCCCCACGGCCGTTTCGTTTTGGTAAGAAGCGGCGGTATCGATCAGGCGGTAGCCCGTTTCAATAGCCTGAACAACGCTTTCCTCACACTGCGCCAAATCGGATACCTGAAAAACACCATATCCAAGGATCGGCATTCTGATACCGTTGTTAAGCGTGACGTCTTGCATTGGAGTTCTCCATAAACGGGGGCTAGTTTCAGCAACAATTTTAATACGTACACAGAACGTTTTAACGTACGACCCAAAAAGTATTGTGTTATCAGCCAGTGATAATATTTTTACGGTCGCACTTTTAACTTGAGATCAGTTTACCCGTTATTGGCTCTGCGTAAAAATGCCCATATCGGCATGATCCTATGAATGAAGTTCATGAATTAAACCGGCCTCGGCACTGCGGCTAGATAGCCCCGGCGGGTTTACGTCTGGCTCTGGGGCATACTGGGGAAGCGGGCACGAATAGATGCCCAACAAACGAAACCCGGCCCAAAGATGCTTGGGGACGGATAGCTGTTAAGGCCGGGGGGATCGGAAACTGCACAATGTGCTTGTGGGGCAGACACGCTGCAATGAACGTGAAAGATCTATGGACCGGGCCTGTGAGGAATTTCGTGTATGGGCGGGCATAATGGGAAAGAAGGAGCCCCCCCATGGCCCGACGCAAAGAACCGAGTATTCCCGACGCGCTGCTTGATCAGCTTCTGGCAGGCACCGATCCGAAGATGGCATTTTCGCCGAACGGCCTGCTCGACGGACTGAAGAAGGCGCTTGCAGAACGGATGCTGAACGCCGAGATGGACCATCACCTTTCGAGCGGCGAAGCCCCGAACAGCCGCAACGGCTACGGTCAAAAATCGGTGATGACCGACACCGGCAAGATCGAGCTTGCGATACCGCGCGACCGGCAATCGACGTTCGATCCGCAGCTGATCGCCAAATATCAACGGCGGTTTGCCCCAGGCGTCATAGGCATCACGCTCGACCATCGATCTTTGGATCAGGCAGAGCCGCCCCCCCCATACCGATGGCCCAAACTGGCCACGCTGGAGTGAGCGAGAAGTTCAGAACTGGATCAAGATTCGTCAGCGCAGGCTGTGAGCGGTGAATCAGCTTGGGCGGCAGGGCTGCTGACAGCCCGGCGGCGGGATCGGCAGCCCCCCCCCCCACGCGCGTTCATGCCTGTCAGCATCTAAAATACCATGCGAAATGCCATATAAGGCATTCGCCGCGGGAGGCCTTACCGCATACAATAACGAACAAAAACAGCCACTTAGCCGTTTGAGATCGTTATAATCGCCACTTAAAAGGAAGTGGCGGACAGGGGGGGATTCGAACTCCCGGTACGGTCACCCGTACGCCGCATTTCGAGTGCGGTGCAATCGACCACTCTGCCACCTGTCCGCATTGGGGCGATCACATACTTAAGCCTGCGCGAAAGTGCAAGAGCGATATCGTTGCTCCGGCGTCTGAAGGCTGTTAAACAAAAAAAACTTGCTCCGTGACAAATCCTTAGTCTCTTAATAACGTCTGATTGCGTCGGCGGAGCGCCGCCCGAAGGCCCCTCGTTCCAAAAGAAGGGCCCCTTTCGATAGCAGGAACCCCATGAAGCCCCTTTCGACCGTGCTTGTTTCGTCGCTTATCCTTGCCGCAGCCGCGGTTCCGGCCCAGGCCGCCTCTGGCGACCAGACGGGATTCTATATCGGGCTCGACGGCCGCATCGACCAGATTTCCTGGAAATCCAAGAACTTTGATGCGACTTATACGGGTACATCCAAAGGCAGCTCCTCCACGACCACAGGCTCGACCTCGTCTGATTATTTCCCCGAGGCACCAATGGGCGTTGGCCTGCGTCTGGGCTACCGATTCTCGCCGTATCTGTCGGCGGAACTTGGGATCAGCGACAGCTATGACGAAAACCGCATCATGGATAATGACAGCAACAAGCTGCGTTACCGCATGTCGATTCGCGAAATTCAGCTGGACGGTTACGCCTTCTGGCCGCTGGGCGCATCGGGTCGCTTCCGCCCGTTCCTGACCGCCGGTCTGGCCTATGCGTCGGGTGATGCCCGCATGCGCGCCGACATCCTCGGCACTGACGGTAGCGGCGATGAAAACGACACCATGACCACGACTCATTACTTCCAGCGTCACGAGGTTGACTGGCGCGCTGGCATGGGGCTGGAAATCGGCATTACCGAAACGGTCAACGGGCGTGTTTATGTCCGCTATCAGCCCTATTCCTTCGGCGGCGCGCTTGATGGCGGTGCCACGCTGGGCTTCTCGCTCAACTTCCTGTCGTTTACGCTTTAAGGCGTACGACCACACCCCATACGAAAAGGGCTCGCGGAATCTGCGAGCCCTTTTTGCTGTGTGTTACTGGTTTGCTATGCGTTACTGGCCTGCGAGGGCTTTAAGCACCCCATCGACGGTCAGAATCTGTGGCAGCAGCTTGGGCGCACCACCATCTGGCGGATAATAGGCATAAAGCGGCACACCGGAACGGCCATTGGCCTCCAGAAGTTTGGTCACTTCCGGATCGCGGTTGGTCCAGTCCGCCACCAGAATGGCGACATTCTGCTTTTTGAAGGCCGCCGCCACCTCAGGCTTTTTCAGCACCGCTTCTTCATTGACCAGACAGGTGATGCACCAGCTGGCCGAAGCATCCACGAACACCGGGCGGTTGGCCTTGCGGTAGGTTTCCAGCTTCCGGGCAGAATAAACCTCGCCCAGCCCGTTAAAGGCCTGCGCGTCGGGTTTGCTGGCATCGTTTCCGGCCAGACCAACGCCCATAAAGCCCGCCGTGACGGCTGCGGCCACGGTCAGCACCAAAGCCGCCAGTGCGGCTTTGCCATAGCCCCGGCCCCACAGCCACAACGTCACCCCGGCCAGCACCAGCGCGACGATAACGATGATCAGACCAGCCAGCGGCACCTGTTTGGCCAGCACCCAGATCAGCCAGATCACCGTGGCGTAGATCGGCAGGGCGAGCCAATGCTTCAGCGTCACCATCCAGT
>JBAVPS010000397.1:0-4176 GCA_049693315.1 Rhizomicrobium sp.
CAATAGAACCGGGGGATATTGCCGCCGGTTTACGGCTTTCGGCGCATTTTCTCGCCGAAAGGTTGCTGCTTCCCCATGCCAAGGTGCTGCCTGCCGCGCGTATGCGGTTGGAGAGCCTGGCGGAATCATATAAACCGGAACCATGATCGCACCACCCGTTCACGACGATGTTCGCCACGAAGCCCTGTCGAGCGCGCTTAGCACGCGCTACCTCGCCTATGCGCTGTCCACCATCACCCAGCGCGCGCTGCCTGATGTGCGCGATGGCTTAAAGCCGGTGCATCGGCGCCTGTTGCACGCCATGCGCCTGCTGGGGCTGAACCCGGCTTCGGGCTTCAAGAAATGCGCCCGCGTGGTCGGCGATGTCATCGGTAAGTATCACCCCCATGGCGATACCGCGGTTTATGAAGCGCTGGTGCGTCTGGCGCAGGATTTCGCCGTGCGCTATCCGCTGGTCGATGGTCAGGGCAATTTCGGCAATATCGACGGCGATAGCGCCGCCGCAATGCGTTACACCGAAAGCCGCATGACCGCCGCCGCCGAGCTGTTGCTGGCCGGGCTGGACGAAGATGCGGTTGATTTTCGCGCGACCTATGATGGCGAAGAAGAAGAGCCGATTGTGCTGCCCGCCGCCTTCCCCAATCTGCTGGCCAATGGGTCCAGCGGTATTGCTGTGGGTATGGCGACCTCGATCCCGCCGCATAATCTGGCCGAGCTGTGCGCCGCCACCACCGCGCTGATCCGCCAGCCGGACATGCCCGAAGACGGCTTGCTGAAATATATCAAGGGCCCGGATTTTCCCACCGGCGGCATTATTGTCGATACCCCGTCGACGATTGCCGAGGCCTATCGTACCGGGCGCGGATCGTTCCGCGTGCGGGCGCGCTGGCACAAGGAAGATGGCCCGCGTGGCACCTATCAGATCGTCATTGACGAGGTGCCCTATCAGGTTCCCAAGGCCAAGCTGATCGAACGCCTTGCCGAACTGATCGAACAGAAAAAGGCCCCGCTGCTTGACGATGTGCGCGATGAAAGCGCCGAAGATGTCCGCGTGGTGCTGGTGCCGAAGAACCGCACCATTGAACCCGAACTGCTGATGGAACAGTTGTTCCGCCTGTCGGATCTGGAAAACCGTATTCCGCTCAACATGAATGTGCTGGATAACGGTTTGGTGCCGCGTGTGATGAGCCTGAAGGAGGTGCTGGTCGCCTTCATCAACCATCGCTATGTCGTGCTGGAACGGCGCACCAATTTCCGCCTGCAGAAGATTGCCACACGGCTGGAAGTGCTCGAAGGTTATCTGGCGGCCTTCCTCAACCTTGACCGGGTGATCCACATCATCCGTACCGAGGATGAGCCCAAGCCCATGCTGATGGCCGAATTCACGCTGACCGATAATCAGGCCGAAGCCATCCTCAACATGCGTTTGCGCGCCTTGCGCAAGCTGGAAGAAATGCAGATCCGTGGCGAGCATGACGCGCTGGCCAAGGAACAGAAGGGGTTGCAGAAGCTGCTGGCGTCGGATGCGCTGAAGGCTGAAAAGCTGATTACCGATCTGGCCGAGGTGGACGCCAAATTTGGTGCCAAGACCGCCATCGGCAAGCGCCGCAGCACCTTTGCCGATCTGCCCGATATTGCCGAAGACGCGCTGGCCATCGAGAATTTTGTCGAACGCGAACCGATTACCGTGGTGTGTTCGCAAAAGGGCTGGCTGCGCAGCTTCAAGGGCCACAGCGATCCGTCCGATGCGGTCAAGTATCGTGAAGGCGATCGGGGCCGTTTCTGGATCAAGGCTGAAACCACCGACAAGCTGATGATGCTGTCGACCGATGGCCGGTTCTATACGCTCGACTGCTCTAAACTGCCCGGCGGGCGTGGCGGCGGCGAGGCTATTCGCAGCTTCATCGATCTGGCCTCGGATGCCGATCTGGTCACCATGTTCGTGCATGTGCCGGGCCGCAAGCTGCTCTTGGCCGCGACCACCGGCCATGGCTTCGTCACCAGCGAAGATGATGCGGTGGCGCTGACCAAGGCGGGCAAAAAGGTCATGAACGTCAAAACCCCGGGCGAGGCGGTGGTCTGCCGCTTTGTGAACGGCGACAGCGTGGCGGTGATCGGCGAAAATCACAAGCTGGTGGTTTTTGCGCTGACCGATGTGCCCGAACTGGCCCGCGGGCAGGGCGTGTTCCTGCAACGCTATAAGGGCGGCAATCTGCTTGACTGCACCACCTTCACCTGGAGCGAGGGCCTGAAGGACGATAACAATCGCACCTTCAGCGCCACCGACCTGAAAGACTGGAAGGGTGAGCGGGCCGGGGCCGGGCGTCTGAAGCCGCGCGGCTTTGCCCAGTCGGGGCGTTTTGCCTCATAGGGTTCGGACCGATTGACGCAACCGTGAAGTGATTTATCAGATAATTCCTGCTATGCATTCTCATATAATGGAACGGTAAGTTCCTGTTTGGGAGTGAGACATGGATCGCAGGGATTTTGTGAAGGCTGCCGGGACGTTGGCGGCCACGGTGGCGCTGGCTGGCGAGGCGGTTGCGGCCGATAAACCCGAAAGCGGGCGGCAGGTGCTGCCGATCAATCGCGGCTGGCGCTACAGCGCCAAAGCGGCCGATGGCGCGCATGCGCCGGGCTTTGATGATGCCGCCTGGGCGCGGGTGACGGTGCCCCATACCAATGTGGCGCTGCCCTGGCACAATTTTGAAGACCGCGAATATGAATTTGTTTCGCTTTACCGGCGGCATTTCAAGCTGCCCGCATCGGCCAAAGGCAAGCATGTCTTCGTCGATTTCGAAGGGGTGATGACCGCGGCGACCGTCTGGATCAACGGCCATCGCCTTGGCGAATACAAGGGTGGCTACACCCCGTTCTCGTTCGATCTGACCGACCATCTCAACTGGGACGGCGATAATGTGCTGGCGGTGGATGTCGATTCCACCGAACGGCCCGACATTCCCCCCTTTGGTTTTCAGGTCGACTATCTCACCTTCGGCGGCATCTATCGCGAGGTGGCGCTGCGTGTCGTCGGCGCTGCCTATATCGACAATATCTTTGCCCGCCCGCAGAATGTGTTAAGCGGCAAGCCGGGGCTGGAAGTCGATTGCCATCTGAAGTCTTTTGCTGCGACCGGCCCCTTACGTGTGGAAGCCGTTCTGAAAGACGGCAAGAAGACCATCGCCAAGGCATCCGCGACGGTGGATAAGGCCGATGGCAGCCACACGATCCGCTTTGCGCCGATTTCCGGCATCAAGCTGTGGGATCTGGACCATACCAATCTCTATACTGTGGACGTGACGCTGCTGGAAAATGGCAAGGCGATTGATACGGATTGCCGCCGGTTCGGTTTCCGTCAGGCCCAGTTCACCGATCATGGTTTCGAGATCAATGGCAAGGTCGTCAAGCTGCGCGGGCTTGACCGCCATCAGACCTTCCCCTTTGTCGGTCAGGCGATGGCCGGGCGCGGGCAGCGCCGCGATGCGTGGATCTTACGCAAGGAACTGAAGTGCAACATTGTCCGCACCTCGCATTATCCGCAGTCGCGTCACTTCCTTGACGCCTGTGACGAGCTGGGCCTGCTGGTACTGGAGGAAATCCCCGGCTGGCAGCATATCGGTGATCTGGCGTGGCAGGATATTGCGGTCGATAATGTCGAGCGCATGATTACGCGGGACTGGAACCATCCGGCCATCATTCTGTGGGGCGTGCGCATCAACGAATCTCCGGATAGTCACGATTTTTATGTGCGCACCAATGCCGCTGCGCACCGCCTTGATCCCACCCGGCAGACCGGCGGCATCCGCAACAAGTATGAATCGGAATTGCTCGAAGACGTTTTCACCATGAACGATTTCGGCTTTCCGCTACGGGTACCCAATCATCCCTGCTATCTCAATACCGAGTTCAGCGGTCATATGTATCCGGTCAAATCGTTCGACGATAATGCCCGCCACCGCGAACATGTCGTGCGTCATGCCCGGGTGCATGATCAGATTGCCTCGGATGCGCGCTTCGCCGGTGGTATTGCCTGGTGTGCCTTTGACTATAACACCCATGCCGAATTCGGGGCCGGGGACCGCATCTGCTATCATGGTGTGACGGATATTTTCCGTGCCCCCAAACCGGTGGCGGCGTTCTATCGTTCGCAGTGCGAGCCGTCGGAGGAAATCGTGC
>JBAVPS010000398.1:0-2187 GCA_049693315.1 Rhizomicrobium sp.
GAACTTGAGAGCGCCGGATTTCAGTTGCTCGACCACGTAATCTGCAGGCGCTTTGCCTGACTGTTCGGCATCTCTCGCCACCTGTAACGGATTAGGATTTGGCAAAGAATAACTTCCCGAAATCAGATTTCCAGTGGTATGGCCCGATAGTTCCAGCGAGGGAGGTACTCATCAAAAATGATTCTCATGTTTGCGAGGAAATTCGCAGCGCATTTTTTTCCGATCTCGTAGACCCCAGTCAAAATATCAACACTCACTTTCAAGCCCGTACAGGTTTTAGCCTTCTCCATAAATTGCTTGGCGATGGCGATCGAATGAAACACCACACCCTGACAAGCACGTGTAATGTGTGGAAACAGTCGATGTTCAATGGGATTGTGCTTTGAGCAGTACGGTGGATAATGCGCCACGCGGATTTCCAGTCCAAGCTGACAGGCAAGTTTCTGCAACGCTTCCTTGAAAACGTGCCGATTGGCAGCGTTACTGCCGCCACCGTCACAGAGCAACAACAAACGTTGAGCTTTGGGGTAGTGCTGGCAGCCATGCTGTTTCCACCAATGCGCAATACTGTCGCAACAAAACTCGCTGGTATCGTGACTGGTATTGAGGTGCATATATCCCTGGTTTCGTGCCAGGTCATAGATGCCATGCGGTATCAGTTTGCCCTCACCGGCACTGGGAAAATCATGATCCAGCGTTTCCACAGGCGTCTGCGTATGAGTGCGGCCTTCTCGACTAAAATTACCGATCAACTCCTTCTTTTTGGTGTCGATGCTGATCACAGGCTCTCCCTCGGCCACATAGGCGGCTTTAAGTCTGGCGATGTTTTGAAACTGTGCATCCCGATCAGGATGCGCGCCCAGCGTTTTTTTCTTGCGTGCTTTACGCTGACCTAAACCATTCTTTTTCATGAGCTTGCGCACAGTATGTCGGCTGGTCGGCGTCCCCATTTCAGCCAAACGGCGGCTGATTTCACAGCGCGATAGATTGGTCCATAACACGCCTTCACGCATCGGGTCGCCTGCCGTAAACTCAGAAAGCAGTTTGCGGAAGTTCTCCTCCAGCAGAGGCCTGTGCTCACTCGCACATTTACGTCCCGCACCTTTTTTTTCGAACCCTGCTCGGCGCGCTATCTTCCGTCAGTTCCAGTTCAGTCAGTCCGCGCCGCACCGTCTTGGGATCCATATCGAATAATTCCGACACATATTCAATACCACCATGTCCCAGCTTGGCGGCCTCAATCCCCGCATAGCGCCGTCTATCTTTCTCTGATAGCGTCATAAACAGACGCTGCATTTTCAGCTCAATGCCTTTATCGTAACCCATCACACTCTGTTATTCGTCAGTAGCCACAATCCTTATTATCCATCAGTGCGATTCGCTCCGCACGACCAATTCCGGGAAGTTATTCTTGGCGATATCCTTAGTCTGTAAATTCATGGTGTTATTATACCTGAATCCCGGAATGGCGTCACGCGGAAACCCGCATGAATGCTGGATTTCAGCAGGTTTTTACGGAAAATGCAGGCGCTGTTCAAGCCTGTAAACCCGCGAGCGGGGCAGACGACAAGCGCCGCCAATCGACCCCGGCAATCAGCCATTCCCATTGCGCGGTTGTCAGGGAAACACAGGGCTCTCCCGCCTTCGTCCAAACAAACCGGCCCTCGTGCAAACGGCGCTGACATAACCACCCCCCGGTGCCGTCCCACAGCAATACCTTGATGCGATTACCCGCGCGATTGCGAAACACGAATGCCGACCCCGCGCAGGGCGCATATCCCAGCACCTGCTGCACGTGGCTTGATAGACCGTCGATGCCGCGACGCATATCCACCGCAGCGACACTGAACCAAATCTGTCCGGGATGAGCGATTAATCCAGACATTGCAGCAACTCCGCCAGCCAGCGAGGAGAAATAGATGCCGAGAGTTCCAGCATGTACCCTTGCCTGGTCCGCAATAGCAGTGCATGCGCCGCCGGTTCAGCCACTTTATCAATCGATACCGGCAAGAAACCGGCGCGCGAAGGAGAAAGAAGACCCACTCCTGACGCTTCGGCATCCAGACGCCGCACCCAGTAATTGAAGGTAGCCGGTTTCAGATCATTCCGACGGCTATATTCGACCTGACTCAGGCCGCTGGCGCGCCACTGCTCGATATGACGGATCTGCTCTTCTCGCTTGTTATT
>JBAVPS010000399.1:0-11427 GCA_049693315.1 Rhizomicrobium sp.
GCGGGGGAGCTGGACCGAAAAAACGAACATCAGAAAGCCGACGATGATGGCAATCGTCGGTGCGTTGATAAGGTTACGCAGTATAGATTTCAGGTTGCGTTCGCCTGTAAAGAGCAGGACGCCGTACGACCACATCAGGATGTTGAACGGGATGGTGAAGATCGAGGTGTAGAACACTCCGATACTGCCGAACACGCCCTGCGCGACAGGGTACCCGACAAAACCACAGTTTGAAAACACGGTTGAGAACTGGAACACGTGCCGGGTGGCTGGCTTGAAACGGCAATAGGCGAGTAGTCCAACGAATATCAACCCAAAGTGTATTGCGAACGAGTAGAGCAACACCGCCCCGGCACTGGCAAGCATGGCGGGTGAGAAGGGCAGGTTGAAGGAGTAGAGGATCAGGCACGGCATGGTCAGCCCGAGCAGCAGCCGGGTCAGCCCCGAAATCAGCTCATCAGTCAGAATGCGAACCTTTCGCAAAACTACGCCGATGATCATCAAAAGAGTGAGAATGAGTATTTGATTTGTGACGATAGCGCCCAAAATATACACCTTTTACGCAAGTTTGTTGCTGGCCCGGCACCGGCATGGGTATACCATGTGGCAAAAATAAGGCAGATGCCGGGGGCTAGAGCTGTCAGCTGCAGTCCGCTGGCGGCCGTTGTCGCAAAACCAGCTTAACAGAACAGTGGCTTAGACCGCCCACTTCATGCGTTTTTGTAAATGCCATAATCTGTTTTGGCCCATTTCCCATTTTGCCAAAATTCGTTTAACAGCGTGGCCGGCCCCGAGTCCGGGTTTTGACGTCAGGAGATGTGTATGCTGCCCCAGGAAATTATCCGTAAAAAACGCGATGGTGCGGTTTTAAGCGAAGACGAAATCGGCTTCTTTGTCCGTGGGATTACCGACGGCACGGTAAGCGAGGCGCAGATCTCCTCCTTTGCGATGGCGGTTTTCTTTCAAGGGCTTACTATGGCCGAGCGTGTGGCGTTGACCCGCGCCATGACCCATTCCGGCCGGGTGATGGCCTGGGATTTCGGCCCCATTCTCGACAAGCATTCCACCGGCGGGGTGGGTGACAAGGTCAGCCTGATGCTGGCGCCCATCGTGGCGGCCTGCGGCGGCTATGTGCCAATGATTTCTGGGCGGGGGTTGGGCCATACCGGCGGCACGCTGGACAAGCTGGCGGCCATTCCGGGCTACAATTCCGCCCCCGATCCTCTGCTGCTGACTAAGGTGGTGCGGGATGTTGGCTGTGCCATCATTGGGCAGACGGGGGACTTAGCGCCGGCTGATAAACGCTTCTACGCTGTGCGGGATGTGACCGCAACGGTGGAGTCGATTCCGCTGATTTCCGCCTCGATCCTGTCTAAAAAGCTGGCTGCCGGGCTGCAGGGGTTGGCGATGGATGTGAAGGTTGGCAGCGGTGCTTTTATGCAGAGTGTTAACGATGCTGAGCAACTTGCTGATTCAATTGTTAAAATAGCCGCCGGTGCGGGTCTTCGTACCTCGGCGCTGATTACCGACATGAACGAGGTGCTGGGCACCACTGCCGGTAACGCCCTCGAGGTGCGTGAGGCCGTCGATTACCTGCAGGGCAGGCCGGGGCGCGATCATCGTCTACATGATGTGACCATCGCTTTGGCGGGTGAGATGCTGGCCTTGGGTGGTCTGGTCGAAAGCTCCGCAGAGGGCCAGAAACGGGCGCAGGCGGCCTTAGATAGCGGTAAGGCGGCTGAAACCTTCTCGAAGATGGTCGCGGCGCTGGGTGGCCCGGCAGACTTTCTGGAGTATGCGGAAAAATACCTGCCGGTGGCGCCGGTGGAGCGAATTGTTACCGCTGGTAACACGGGCTATATCGCGTCGATGGATGCCCGTTCCGTGGGTGTGGCGGTGGTCGAACTGGGTGGTGGCCGCCGAAAGACCGAAGATGTCATTGATCTGGCCGTCGGCCTGACCGAGGTGGCGGCAGTGGGCACCAGGCTCGAAAAAGGCACCGTGCTGGCCCGGATTCACGCCCGGACGGAGGCCGAGGCCGAGGCGGCGGAACGTACCTTACGGACCGCCATGGTGGTCAGCGATGCCGCCCCTGAAGCCCGTCCGCTGATCTACAGCCGGGTAGGATAAGATAATACCGCAGAATTCCGCCATTTTTTGTGACGGGTGAGCGAATTTGAGCGAAAGAAAAGCCTGATTGAAACCGCTCAGTTTCAATCAGGCTTTTTGTCAAACCGCAGAAAATCGGCCTTTTGTCGGAAAGGTTTATTATCCTATCGGAAAGCGGGTTCGGTGAAGCTGCGCAGCTTGCGCGAATGCAGCGAACCGGCATGGGCCCCCTCGCGCAGCAACTCCAGCGCGCGAATGCCTATGCGTAAATGTTGCGCAACGCGCTCCTCGTAAAACGCATCGGCCATACCGGGTAATTTTATTTCACCATGCAGGGGGCGATCCGAGACGCAGAGCAGCGTTCCATAGGGTACCCGGAAGCGATAACCATTCGCAGCAATGGTCGCTGACTCCATATCAATGGCAATGGCACGGGACTGGTTGAAGCGGCGGGCCTGATGGGCGAAGCGCAATTCCCAGTTGCGGTCTGCGGTGGTTACTACCGTGCCAGTACGCAGGCGCTCCTTCAGCAGGTGGCCGTTGGCACCATCGATTTCATTCACCGCCTGGGCGAGTGCGAGCTGTACTTCGGCTATGGGTGGTACTGGGATTTCGACCGGCAGCATCTCGTCCAGCACCTGATCGTCGCGCAAATAGGCATGGGCCAGGACGTAATCGCCGAGCCGCTGGCTGTCGCGCAAGCCGCCGCAATGACCGACCATCAGCCAGACATGGGGGCGCAGTACCGCCAGATGATCGGTGACGGTTTTGGCGTTAGAGGGGCCGACGCCGATGTTGACCAGGGTGATCCCGTCGCTGCCATTTTGCACCAGATGATAGGCTGGCATCTGGGGTAATTTGGCCAAGGGCGGCGGTGGGGTATCGCCCTTGCGGGTGATGTGTCCGCCGGGTTCGACAAAGGCTTCGGCACGGCCCGCTTCGATCTCGCCACGGGCATAGGCGATGAATTCGTCGATGTAGCGCTGGTAGTTGGTGAACAGCACGAAGTCCTGAAAATGCTCGGGGGCCGTGCCGGTGTAGTGGCGCAAGCGGTGCAACGACAGATCGATCCGCTCGGCCGAAAACAGTGACAGTGGCATCGGCTCGTCCGACTTCCACAGGCCGCCATCGACCAGATCGTCGTAATCGGTATCCAGCTTGGGCAGCGGGAAATGCTCGGCCAGCTTGCGGCGCTGGTGCCAGCGCATCTGGGCCGCCGAACGCTCGACCGCGAAGGTCAGCGGGATCGGGGTGCGGCTGTGACCGACATAGATCTTGATGTCGTAATTGTGGGCCAGCAGCGTCATCTGCTCCAAAAGGTAATGGCGGAACAGCGCCGGGGCGGTGATGGTGGTGCCATACCGGCCCTGATGGGTGACGCGGCCAAAGGCCAGGCTGGTCGAGGCCAGCTCGTCGCCATAGGCAACATCGATGCACAGATACGGATAGGTCGGGTGGTCTTGCGGCAGGGTGCTGTCCACCGCGAAGGACTGAAAGTTTTTCGCGATGGTGGCGATGGCCTCGTCATAGAGCGTGCACAACCGGTCAAAGGCGGCTTGCGGCGTCGGCATCAGTTCCAGTCGGGTGGCGAAAGGTTCGTCGAAGGTCTGGGTGTCGGTCATGGTTCTCACAGAAAAGAAGTGCCTGCCGGCATTGGCGGCAGGGCAAGATGCTGGGCCAGAGTTTGGGCGATATCCGCGAAACTTTCACGACGGCCGATCGGGCCGGGTGTCAGATCCGGCCCACAGGCCAGCACAGGGACAAATTCGCGGGTATGGTCGGTGCCGGCAAAGGTTGGGTCGCAGCCATGGTCGGCGGTGAACAGCGCAATGTCGCCCGGCTGCAGCAGGGCGAACAATTCGGGCAGGCGGGCGTCGAATTCCTCCAGCGCCTGGGCATAGCCCGCCACATCGCGGCGGTGGCCAAACGACTGGTCAAAATCGACGAAGTTGGCAAAGACGATGGCGCCGTCCGGGGCGGTTTTTACCGCGTCCAGCGTGGCGTCGAACAGCTTCATGTTGCCCGCCGCCTTGTGCGACTGGGTGATGCCGCACCCGGCGAAGATGTCCGAGATCTTGCCGATGCCGATCACCTCGCGCCCCGCCTTTTTGGCGACATCCAGCAGGGTGTCACGCTCGGGCGGGGTGGCGATGTCGTGCCGGTTGGCGGTGCGGGTGAAGTGGCCGGTCGCCTCGCCGAGGAAGGGGCGGGCGATGACACGCCCTATATTATAGGGATCGACCAGCTTGCGGGCGATGTCGCAGATTTCATACAGCCGCTCGAGGCCGAAATGGCCTTCATGGGCGGCAATCTGAAACACGGAATCGGCCGAGGTGTAACAGATCGGTTTGCCGGTACGGATATGTTCCTCGCCGAAACGGTCCAGAATCTCGGTGCCCGAGGCATGGCAGTCGCCCAAAATGCCGGGCAGGTCCGCCGCACGGATAAAGGCCGCGATCAGTTCCGCCGGGAAAGTCGGTATGGTTTTGGGGAAATAGCCCCAGTCACTCATGACCGGGAAACCCATCATTTCCCAATGGCCGCTGGGGGTGTCTTTGCCCTTGCTTTGTTCGGCGGCATGACCATAACGGCCGATCAGTTTTTCCGGCTGGATCGCCGGGACGGTGGCATCGGCATCATGGGCGGCCAGCGCCAGACCCAACGCCGTCAGGTGGGGCAGGTGAAGCGGGCCGGTGCGGCCGGCACGGGCGATCTGGCCGCTGGCGCAGGCAGACGCGATATGGCCATAGGTGTTGGCACCGACATCACCGAAACGCCCGGCGTCCGGGGCTTGACCGATACCGAAGGAATCGAGGACGCTGACGATTACACGCAATACTGGGGCACTCCTTACAAGTTTGAATGACTATAATGTTCCACCTGCCCCCGCTTTGTCCATCTTACCCACTGAGCATAGGAGAACGGCCATGAGCCAGACGGATATTATTGCCGAAGGGGCCGCCGCAATCCGTGAGCGGGTCTCCGGAGATTTCCCCCGTAATGCCCTGATGCTGGGCAGCGGGCTGGGGGGCTTTGCCCAGCATATCGCCGAAGCGGTTACTATTTCCTATGGCGACGTTCCCGGTTTTTCACGCTCGGGCGTGGCCGGTCATGCCGGTAATCTGGTTATCGGTAAGGTTGCGGGCACGCCGGTGGTGGTGCTGCAGGGGCGCATTCACGCCTATGAGGGCCATGCCGCCCAGACCATCGCCACCCCGATCCGCATTTTGCGGGCGCTGGGCGTCGAGACACTTCTTTTAACCAACGCCGCCGGGGGGCTGCGCCCCGATCTGCCTGCGGGCAGTCTGATGGCGATCAGCGACCATATTAACTTTTCCGGCGTCAATCCGCTGATCGGGCCCAATGACGACAGCATCGGGCCGCGCTTCTTTGATATGTCGGCGGCCTATGATCCGGCGCTGCTGGCCCGGTTGCAAAAGGCGGCGGCCACGGCCGGGGTGCCGCTGCAGACCGGGGTCTATCTGTTTACGACTGGGCCCAATTTTGAAACACCTGCCGAGGTGCGTATGTTCGCCCGGCTGGGGGGCGATGCGGTGGGCATGTCGACCGTGCCGGAATGTCTGGCGGCGCGCCATTGCGGCATCAGGGTTGCGGGCTTGTCGCTGATTACCAATCTGGCTGCCGGGCTGGCGGCCGAGCCGCTCAGCCACGAGCAGACACTGTCAGCAGCCGCGGCGGCCTACAAATCGGTTGAAAGGATATTAATGCAACTTTACAAAGAGACAATATAACATTTATTGTGCAGTGCACGGGAATGTTTGCGTAAATTTTATGCAATGCGGGCCAAGTACCGAGAAACCTGTGATTTTTCGTTTGTTTGCAGTGCAGAAAATCCCGTCTGTGGCTTTTGGGAGACGGCATTGTCATGAAACTTTGTTACAACGCCGTTAGGAGTACCGGAAATCAGGGCTTTGACGACTGCATCAGCCCGCCCGAGTGACCGTAGCGTTTGAACAGTATGTTTGAAGGCGTTGGGTTGTCGGGGGGGGCGATGCCGGGCGGGGGGATATGACTTTGAACGTACAGTGTGCGGCGTTGCCGCTATGTCACAACCGGACGTCGAAGCTCACCTGGTTTAACCAGTCGTACCAACACACATGAAACAGCAAAAGGTGGCGCCGCGCGATGAGCACGGCGCCTTTCGTCGTTTCCACGAACCTTTGAAGGGGAAAATACAATGCGTTTGATGAAGGCACTATTGATTGGCGCCTGTCCGCTCGTGCTCAGCGCGATGCCGGCTCTGGCTCAATCGACCGGTTCGCAGGAACTCGAAACGGTGATTGTGTCAGGCACCCGCGTCAACTTGAGTGGATTGTCTTCGTCCACACCGGTGTCCAAGCAGATGTCCACCATTACGCAGGACTTCATTGCGACACAGACCCCGGGGCAGACCGTATTCCAGAGCCTGAACATGTTGCCGGGCTTCACCTTCACCAACAATGACCCCTATGGCACGTCGGGTGGTAACATCCGTATGCACGGCCAGTCGGGCAACCATATTTCGCTGACGCTGGACGGCCTGCCGCTCAACGACACCGGCAATTACGCCGTCTACACCAACCAGATGATCGATCCGGAAGTGACCGGTCGCGTCAGCATCAACCAGGGCACCACCGACGTTGACAGCCCGACCGCCGCCGTGACCGGTGGTTCGATCGGCATTCAGTCGGTTCGTCCGGATGAAGCTTTCGGTGTGATGGGCGAGGCGTCCTTCGGCACCTATGATTATCAGCGCTATTTCGCCAAGCTCGATACCGGCAGCTTTGGTCCCTACAACACCCGCGCCTATCTGACCGGTTCCTATTCCGATTATGACAAGTTCAAAGGCCCGGGCCAGCTGCGCAAGAGCCAGCTCAACTTCGATGTCTATCAGGATATGGGCTCGATTGGCTGGGTCAATTTTGCGATGCATTACAACCGCAATCGCAACAACTCCTACTACAGCCCCTATTATTATGGTGGCGGTGTCAACAAGGACGACTGGAAGGATTCGGGCGATTACCAGTCGAGCTGCACGGCAGCTTCGGTTACGACTGGCAAGATCGATGCCGCCGACAGCTGCACCAACTGGTACAAGCTGCGTATCAACCCGTCGGATACGGCCAATGCCCGTTTGTCGTCGCTGTGGCATCTGACCAAGGATCTGACGCTGACGGTTGACGGCAACGTGCAGTACACGCTGGCCAACGGCGGCGGTTCCACCGCTATCAACGAACATAGCGGCCAGATGGTCGGCTCAACCGGCACCTATTCCAAGACGGCCTCAACCGCGACGGTTACGCCGTTCGGCTGCATCAGTGGCGCCAATGGCGGCTGCGACCTCAACGGTGACGGCGATATTCTTGATACCGTCCGCGTTTACAGCCCGAGCAACACCAACACCCGCCGCTGGGGCTTCAACACCTCGCTGATCTATGCCATCGCCGATGGTCAGACCCTGCGTATGGCCTATACGCTGGATTATGGCGTCCATCGTCAGACCGGTCAGTATTCCCGCATCGGCACCAGTGGTCCGTACAGCGTTTTCGGTGGTTGGGATGATGCTGACCATCAGGTCGTGGCCGCCGATGGCACTGATATTCGTAAGCGTGACCGTACCTCGCACGCCATCCTCAATCAGGCGTCGTTCGATTACGAAGGCAACTGGCTTGACGATATGGTGCAGCTCAGCCTGGGCGCGCGTATGCCGTTCTTCGAGCGTCAGCTTGACCAGAATTGCTACACCCAGATCAAGACCTCGAACGTGCTGTGCACCACCGAAACGCCCAGCGCCAAGGCCGATGATGGTACGGTGACCTTTACTTCGGTCGGTACTTCGACCAAGTACATCGCGCCGCAATATGGTGCGCTGAGCTATAACCGCTTCCTGCCGCATCTGGGCGCGACCTTCATGCCGCTGGGTAAAGAACATCAGTTCTTCATCGCCTACACCCAGGAAATGGCGGCCCCGCAGACCGACTCGCTTTATGCCTCGACCGGTTCCATCGACAGCGCGACCAGCTCGGTTGCAAGCTATAGCGCCGTCAACAAGAGCAAGCCGGAAACCTCGACCTCCTACACCATTGGCTATCGCTACATTGGTGAGGATCTCAAGGGGTCGGTTACGCTGTGGAACACCCAGGCCAAGAACCGCCTGATCTCGTCTTATGATCAGGATGCCGGTGTCAGCACCTATCACAGCGTGCCGGGCGTCAACTATGCCGGTGTCGACTTCGATCTGGGCTATTCGCTGACCAATGATCTGTGGGTCTATGGTTCGGGGTCCTACACCTCGGCCCGTATCCTGTCGGATATCACGGTGGGTACGGCGACAACGGGTGGCAAAACCTCCGTGCTGTACGCCTATACCGGTGGTAAGCAGATTGCCGAAGTGCCGAACTGGACCTTTGCCGGACGTCTGCAATATTCGCCGTTTGCTGGTGCCAAGTTTGGTTTCGAAGGCCAGTATGTCGGTCGTCGTTTTGCCACCGATGATAACGTCAATTCGCATGTGCCGGGCTATTTCGTCGCCAACCTCGACACATCTTACGATCTGGACAGCATCGGATTCACCGGTTCGTCGATCCGTCTTAACGTCGATAACCTGTTCAACCGCCATTATTACGGCAGCATCAGCACCCAGTCTTGCTATAACGCGGCAAAGTCGGGCTGCACCTCGGCGCCGTACCTCAATCCCAGCGCGCTGCGGACCATCTCGGTTACGCTCATCGCCAAATACTAAGGGTTTTGAGTTTCATAATGGGCCGGTCGGGGGGATTCCTCCGGCCGGTCTTTTTTTTGTCAGCGATTTGATTTTGTTCTGACCACGACAATGGGGCAGACTGCCCCGGCAATTTCTGCACCTGATGAGGTTTCAATGCGTATACGGATGGGATGGCGCACAGCCGCCGCAGTTGTCGGGGTGGCGATGATCGCCGGGCCGGCGTTTGGGTGGGGGGCTGATGGCCACCGCATGGTGGCCGCGGTGGGAATGCGCGCGCTGCCGTCCGATGTGCCGGCCTTTGTGCGCGCCCCGGCGGCGCAAAACTTTGTCGCCTACCTCGCCCCGGAAGCCGACCGGCAGAAGGGCGCCGGTGAGGCCCGCGATAAAGATATGGATTCCGGTCATTTCGTTGATGTCAGTGATGATCTGACGGCCTTTGGCGGCCCGGCGCTGGCAGCATTGCCGCCGACCCGCGAGGCTTATGACACCGCGCTGCGGGCCCATGGTCATACGCAATATGAAGCGGGCTATCTGCCCTATGCCATGGCCGAGGGCTATCAGTTGCTGGTCAAGGATTTCGCCTATTGGCGTGCGGCGGTGGCGGGCGGAAAATTCGCCAAGACCGCGGCTGCTAAAAAGGATTTCGCGGTCGAGCGGGATCGCCGTGAAAAAATTCTGCTGCACGATCTGGGCTACTGGTCGCATTTTATCGGTGATGCCAGCCAGCCGCTGCATGCGTCGGTGCACTTCAACGGCTGGGGGGCTTATCCCAACCCCGGTCAGTACACGGATGATCATATCCATGGCCCGTTTGAAAGCAGCTATGTCCACGATTATGTCACCGAAGCGGCGGTGACCCAGCGTTTGCCCGCACCGCAAACCTGCAGCGATCCGGCCCTGCGTTGCGCCGGGAATTTTCTGATTGCTACGGCGGGGCAGGTGGTGCCGCTGTATCAGCTTGAAAAGGCCGGTGCCTTTAAAACCAAAACCGATGCCGGGGTTGATTTTACGGCGCGCCAGATCGCCCGCGGTGCCGGTGAATTGCGGGATCTTGTCACCATGGCCTGGCATGACAGCGCCAAAGCCAAAATCGGCTGGCCCGAAATCGCCGTTACCGATATCGAGGCGGGCAAGGCCACGCCCCCCAAAAATGACTGAATTATCTGAACAACTTTAATGATTCACTGTGGGGCGCGGTAAATTCCTTTGGGGCCGCGCCCTAATTGTTTACGCTTCGGCCTTTCCTACAAAAACATTGACAGAATCTGCCATCCGGGCAGTACATGCTTATGTCCCGGTTACCGATGATTCGCGTCCTGCCGCAAAGAACGCTGTCCGCCTGCACCTTTCGCACGGCCGAGGGCGCGTTCTGGTTTGTCCTTGTCCTGTCGCTGATTTTGGGCTGGCAGGGGGCGGCGACGGGGCTCGGGCTGCTGGGCAGTGTGCTGCCCAATGGGTTGTTGGCCGCGGAAGCCAGTGCAAAGAACAGCAATGGCCGCGTGTTGATGACGCTGCCGAATTCTGACACGGATCTGTCGTCCCCCACAGCGGCTTCACCGGTTGCCATTCATGATGTGCCGTCCTGGCTGGAAGCCAATCGTCAGGCTCTGGTGCAGGCTTCCGCTTCGGCGCCGGTTCCCGCCGATGTGCCGGTGGCATCTTCGGTGCCGTATGAGGAGGCGCATCCGCCGGTGATGCGATCGGTTCCTGCCGTGGCGCGTCCGCCTTTACCCGGCATCCCGGCCATCGCCATCGTTATCGACGATCTTGGTCCCGATGTGGCACGCACCAAACGGGCCTTAAATCTGCCGTCCGAGGTGGCGCTGTCCTTTCTGCCCTATGCCAAAAACACGCCGGATCTGGCCCGCGAGGCTGGTGCGTCGGGGCACGACGTTATGGTGCATCTGCCGATGCAGGCGATCAGTGGCATTGATCCCGGTCCGAATGCGCTGACCGTGGCACAGTCGGCTGCGGAAAATGTCCGCCGCCTTGATTGGGCGCTGGCGCGGGTGCCAGGCTTTATCGGCGTCAATAATCACATGGGCAGCCGGTTCACCATGTCGCGCGAGGCTTTGGCCCCGGTGATGCAGGCGCTGCAGGATCGTCATGTCTTCTTCTACGATTCGGTGACATCGCCGCGTTCGCGGGCCGCATCGGTGGCGCGTTCTTATGGTCTGCCCAGTGCGGGGCGCGATATTTTCCTCGACGATACGCAAACTGCCGCCGAAGTGACCGCAGAGCTGGCCCAGCTTGAACGCGTGGCGCGGGTGCGCGGCATTGCGCTGGCCATCGGCCATCCCCACGATGTGACGCTCAGCATTCTGGAGCGCTGGTGCGCGAATTTAAAAGGGTTCCGTCTGGTGCGGATTCGCGAGGCCATCCGCATGAAGACCGAGCATGAAACCGGCGCAATCGCGCAGTCGGATCAGCCTAAAGATATGTCTTCGCGGTGATGCCGCCCCCGCGGCAGCCCGCCCGGGTGTATGTTTGGCTTAGCGTGAGCGATTTAGCGCCCGACTGGGCGTCGGCCGAAGGCCGCCCCCGCGGCAGCCCGCCAGAGCATTAGCTCTGGCCTGGGCGTGAGCGATATAAAC
>JBAVPS010000400.1:0-9433 GCA_049693315.1 Rhizomicrobium sp.
CTGTGCACCCATACAGCATAGGTATCGAAGGATAGACTGGGCGTTTGAGGCAGCAAAGCGATCAGCGCACCTGTACGAATATGACTGCGCACGAGCCAACAAGGTAGCCAAGCGACACCATAACCGGCCACCGCCGCATCGGTAATCGCGGCCAGATCGTCACAACGCAGACGGTTTTGTGGCATGATCTCCAATGGCGCACCGCCCTGCCGTGGAAACAACCAGGAGCGTAGCCGGCCGGGGCGGGAATACAGTATGCCGTCATACTGGCGTAAATCTTCCAGGTCTGTCGGCATGCCATGGTGTTCGAGATAGGATGGTGCGGCGCAGATCGTCATACGCTGACAGGCCAGATGACGGCGGACCAGCTGCGTATCATCGTCTAGCGGCGCATTGCGGACGGCAAGGTCATATCCATCCTCGATCAGGTCAACGCGCCGGTCATTAAAATTGAGATCGAGCTCGAGCTTGGGATGCGCCCGCGTCAGAGCCATCAGAATGGGAGCGACACACTGCCTGCCGAACAGCACTGGCATCGATACCCGCAGACGCCCAGCGACTTCTCGTTGACCACGGCTCAGCGCCGTTTGCCCGGCGCGCAAAATTTCCAGGGCTCGCTGACAATGCTCGAAGAATAGCTGACCGTCGTCGGTCAGGCTCAGACTGCGCGTGGAGCGATGAAACAGACGGACACCGAGACGTGCCTCCAGCCGGGCAACTGTCTTGCCAACCGCCGAGCGCGACAGATGCCGCCGTTCAGCCGCCGCTGAGAAGCTTCCCGCCTCGGCGGCGTCGACAAATACCGCGATATCGCTCAACGGATCGGTCATGACGGTCATTGTAGCTTTTAAAGAACCAATATTGCGAAAATATATCGTCACTGGCGCTGTAATATCAACGATATAGTCTTTCCGTCACCTTTGAATGGACGGATTATGCAGCAAGAAATGCAGTGTTGGACGATGAACCAGCCGGGGCGCGATCATCTGCGTTTAGCCCGCGTGGCGGTACCGCAACCGAATGCCAACGAGGTTCTGCTTAAAGTACAGGCCGTTGCGCTAAACTATCGCGACAAGCTCGTGATCGAGGGACGGACTAGCCCGCCGCCAACCTATCCCTTCACACCGGTTTCGGATCTGGTCGGGACGGTAGTTGCGCAGGGTTCTCATGCGCGGCATTTTTCTCACGGTGACCGTGTCATCACCCATTTCGTACCAGACTGGATCGACGGTAAACCTACAGGTGATGCTAGCGCCACGTCCTTTCGTTCTCTGGCCAGCTATTACCCCGGCGTAATGGCTGAATATGTTGTTTTGCCGGAAAATTGGCTAACCCGTGCCCCCAGCAGTTTAGACGATAGTGAAGCCAGCACTCTACCAATTGCTGGACTGACGGCCTGGTATGCTTTGATCGAACGCGGTCAGGTTAAGGCTGGTGAGACCGTAGTGATTCAGGGCACCGGAGGGGTCGCTCTTTTCGCCCTGCAATTTGCCAAGGCGCATGGCGCGCGGGTTATCATAACCTCATCCAGCGACGAAAAGCTGGCGCGCGCTGCGGCGCTGGGGGCTGACGACGGTATCAACCGCCATGAGCAAGACTGGGCTGCCGCCGTGTTACGTCTGACCGATGGGGCCGGGGCTGACCATATTCTCGAACTGGCCGGGGGCAGCAACTTTGCCCATTCGTTGCAAGCCATTGCCACTGGTGGGCGGATTTCATTCATCGGTGTACTGGAAGGATATGATTTTTCCGGCAGCTTCGCATTTCTGGGTCGTAAGCGCGTGACGGTGGAAGGAAGCCTTGCCGGGTCCCGTCGGGCACAGCAAGACATGGTGCGTGCCATCGACAGGATATCGTTAAAGCCGGTGATAGACACCCGTTTCAGCTTTAGTGATCTGCCCGCAGCTCTTGCCCGGCTCGACCAAGGGCCATTCGGCAAAATCGTCCTGACACTTTAGGGCCAATTTAAAAGGGTTTTACGGCTCGACCCGGATCAGCTTGATGTCGTTATCTTCGATCATCTTGGCGGAATCGGCATCAATGCCGGTGTCTGTGATCAGGGTGTGCACCTTGGGCAGCTCGCATAACAGATGGGCGGCTGAAACCTTAAACTTGCTGCTGTCGATCAGGGCGACGATTTCATCGGCCTGTTGCAACAGTTTGCGCTCGGCCTGCACCAGAATGATGTCGGTCTGCATCAGGCCGAAGCGGTTCGCCGCCGCCGCGCTGATGAAGATGCGCGAGGCGTGAAAGCCGCGCGTCACCACATCTTCAAACGGGTCGAGCACGATATTCTGTTCACGGAAGACCACACCGCCCGGAATCGAGACCCGGGTGTTTTTCTGTTGCAGCAGTGCGCCGACAATGTGCAGCGAGTTGGTCAGCACCTGCAAACCATAGGGTTCCAGATGCGGGCACATCTTCAGCGTGGTGCTGCCACCATCAATGATGACGGCTTCGCCGGGGCGGCATAAATCTGCCGCCGCCTTGCCGATGGCTTCTTTTTCCGCGCCGTTGCGGTTGACGTTTTCGTGGAAGGGAATGCCCTGCAGGCGCATCGATGCGCTGTCGGATGTGCCGATCGCCCGCGCGCCACCGCGCACGCGCACCAGTTTCTGACTGAGTTCAAGCCGGTCAAGATCACGGCGGAGTGTTGCCGGAGAGGCAGAGAGCTGGGCAGCCAGATCCTGAAAGGATACGAAACCGTTCTCGTTTATAATGCGTAAAATGACGGCGTCCCGCTCAGTTGCGTGCATTTTCGCTCCGTCTAATGGTCAGATTCATACGATACTTTGTAACAACTCTGCGCAGATTCTCACAGGCGAAATTGTGAAAAATACGAAAGAACCGGAAGAAAAAGTGTCTCTTCCGGTTCATTTGACAATGATTACAACGACTCGCGGTAGAGAGCGAGGACGTCACTATCACTCAGTGTGACAGGGTTTCCCGGTGCACAAGGATCTTTTTGTGCCTTTTCGACCCATTGCGGTAATTCACTTTCACTCACACCGAATTCGGCAAAGCCGCGCGGGATGCCAACCTCTTTGGACAAGGCGCGAATGGCGTCGATGGCAGCCAGTGACGCGGCTTCTTCGCTTAAGTTCGCGGTATCCACGCCCATGGCTTCGGCAATGCGGGCAAAGCGGCTGACCGCGTGCGGGCGGTTGAAGGCGCTGACGATGGGCAGCAGGATCGCATTGCAGACGCCGTGGGGCAGGTTGCGCAAGGCCCCCGGCTGATGCGCCATGGCGTGGACATAGCCAAGCCCGGCACTGTTAAAGGCCAGTCCGGCGAGGAATTCGCCATAGGCCATCATTTCACGGGCTTCAAGATCGCGGCCATTGGTCACCGCACGCGGCAGCCAGGCCGTGATGATACGAATGGCTTCCAGCGCCGAATGATCGGTCAGCACATGATGGGCCTTGGCGACATAGGCTTCGATGGCGTGGGTCAGTGCATCCATGCCGGTGGCCGCCGTGGTCGAGGCCGGAATGCCCAGCATCAGCTCGGGATCATTGAGCGAAATATCGGGAATGATATTGGCATCGATGATGACCATCTTGATGCCCGCCACCGGATCGATGATGACGGCGTTCGAGGTCACTTCGGCTGCCGTGCCCGCTGTGGTGTTGACGGCGATCAGGAAGGCCCCGGTCTTTTTGACATGGCCGACGCCGTTATACAGGGTGATCGGTGCCGGATTGGCCGACAGAATACGCACGGCCTTGGCGGTGTCGATCGGGCTGCCGCCACCAACGCCGATGATGCAGTCGCAGCCGTTATCGGTAAATGCCTGATAGGCGGCGCTAACCTCGGCCACGGTGGGGTTGGGCACCACACCGTCATAGACGGTGGGCGTAATCCCCTTGGCTTTTAAAGCCTCGATCAGCGGCTGCACCACGCCAATGCGGGCCAGCACACCATCGGTGACGATCAGCGGCTTGTGCAGATCGCGGCTGACAAGTTCGTCCGGCACTTCGGCCAGAGCCCCGGCACCACTGATGTTGATCTTTGGAAAACACAGACGAAAGGTCATACTCTCACTCCCATGCGTATTGGTGGCTTGCCGCGCGTGGTGCCCGGTATGGCGACCACGCGCGTGCCATCAGATGATACCACCGCTGACGGTCGAGGGGCGGCGTTCTTTGGCCATGGCGGCGCGCCAGCCACTGTCACGCAAGGCTGTGATGGGATCGGCCGCGCCGTCATTGTCCAGACGAGCCTTGGCCAGCAGCGGCGTGACGTCGACATTGTAGGCCTGACGCAAGGTCCGGAAGGCCAGCATGACGTCATTGCTCTGGCGTGCGGCCTGCAAGGCATCCCGATCCACCAGCAAGGCGCGGGCAAAGCCGCCGACAATCGCCTCCGTCGCGGCCAGCAGGCTCTCGACCGGGTCGGTCAGGTTATGCGATTCGTCGATCATATAGGCCGGATCGAACGACTTCGGGTCGGTCAGTTCGGCTTCGATCAGCTCGTTGAAGATCAGGAACAGCTGATGCGGGTTGATGGCACCGGCATCCAGATCATCATCGCCATATTTGCTGTCGTTGAAATGGAAGCCGCCCAGCTTGCCAAATTTGTGCATCATCGCAACGATCTGCTCGATGTTGGCATTGGGGGCATGGTGGCCGAGATCGACCAGGCACTGCGCCTGCGGGCCCAGTTCCTTGGCGACGAGGAAGTTCACACCCCAATCGCTGATCACCGTCGAATAGAAGGACGGCTCAAAGAATTTATGCTCGATCAGCACGCGCCAGTCAGACGGCAACGCTTTGTAGATGGTCTGTGCACTGTCGATATAGCGTTCGAGTGAGCCGCGGAAGCTTTGCTGGCCGGGGAAATTGGTGCCATCACCGACCCAGATCGACAGGGCCTTGGAACCCAGTTCCTTGCCGATGCGGATGCAATCGAGGTTATGCTCAATCGCCTGATCGCGCACTTTGGCATCAACCGCCGACAGGCTGCCATATTTATAGCTTTCGGCCTGACCGGGCTGATCCTGAAACGTGTTGGAATTGACCGCATCGAAGCTGACGCCAAGTGCAGCGGCTTCCTGACGAAGCGCGGCATAGTCGCTGGTGATATCCCAGGGAAAATGCGTCGCCACCGTCGGGGTGGCACGGCTGAGCTGATGCACCAGCGCGCAATCGGTCAGCCGCTCGTGCACATTGGTCGGCTCGCCCGCAATGGGGAAGCGGCCAAAGCGCGTGCCGCCAACAGCCGTTGCCCAGCTTGGCACCGCCACGGCAAATTTGGCGACACGGTGTTTTACCGTATCAATATCAATATTACGCCGTGCCAGTTGGTGACCAAGCGCGTGATAATCGTCCTCGACATTCTGGCGGTGTTTCGCGTTATGCGCCGCGATAATGCCAGCTTCCAGCGGACCCAAGTTGGACATGATTTCCTTCCCTACTCATTATTTTTACAGTGTTTACGCGGTCTGTGTGTACGTGGGCGATCAGCCGACGCGCTCAAGGGCATTGGGGGTGCGGGTGGGCAGAGCCATCCGCCAGCGATCGATTGCCAGGGCCGGGGCGTAAGGAATAACGCCAAAGCGTTTGGCCAGCGCAACGAAGTTTTCGGCCGTTATCGACTGACGGATGCCACCCATGGAAACGATTTTGACCAGAACCTCTGCCGATTTTTCGGCGGTATCGATCAGGCCAAAGGCTTCATCCAGGGTTTCGCCGCTGCCGAACACGCCATGGTACTGCCACAGCACCATCGAATGGCGGGCCATCAGCTTTGCCGTGGCATCCCCGATTGTGTCTGTGCCCGGCACCATCCAGTCCACCGTGCCGACGCCATCGGGGAACACCACCAGACATTCGGTGCTGCCTTCCCACAGGGCGCGGGTCATGTTGGCGGTATCGAACTCCAGCACATAGCTGAGTGCGATCAGATTGGTGGCATGGCAATGCATGATGATGCTGCGCGCCTTGCCGGTACAACGCTGTCTCACCTGATGCGATTGCAGATGGGCCTGCAGCTCGGATGTCGGCACGCCGCCATCTTCAAGGCCCCAGAGGATTTCGTACGACGCCCCATCCGGCTGGATGCGGAAGACGCACAGATTATGCTTTGGTGAGATCTGAATATTGCGAAAATATTTGCCCGATCCGGTGGCAAGATAATATTGCCCCGCCAGTTCGGGTAATGCCTGCGTTAAAGGTTCAACGCGCCGGTTTTGCCAAACTGGCAAATAGGGTTCGACGTCGGTATCGAGCAGCCGCATGGTGACGTTGCCGCCGTTTCGTTCGTCCCATCCTTTGAGCCACATGTCTGATGTGGCCTTAACCATTGCCGATATGAACCAGGATTCCTCCGTGGAGGGGCGTATCTGTGCCATTAAACCACCGCTACCTTCCGTCCGTAATATGTTCCCGTTATTCGCGATCTTGGCTTACACGTCGCAATTCTGTATGTGCTGTGACAAAATGTGATGCATTATGCGCGAAACTGCCCGATATTTACGATCATCACTTGACATTTTCAATCATAATATCCTAAATCCCTCAAAAAAATGCAGGTAAGGGGAGGCTCGCGTGCCTGGGTGTATTGTGGTTCTGGATATTGGCAAAACGCTTGCCAAAATAACGCTTTGGTCCTCCGATCAGCGCATGCTGGGCAGAAAGACGCGGCCAAACGCGTCGGTTGCGGCAGCTGATGGTTATGCCAGTCTGGATGCGGCGGGGATTGAGGCATGGGTTGCCGAATCCTTACGTGACTTTTCCCGTCAGGAAAAAATCGCGGCGATTATTCCGGTGGCCCATGGTGCGGCGGCCTGCATTGTCGCGGATGGGGCGCTGTGTGTCGCGCCGCTCGATTACGAGGCCGAGCTGCCTGCCGATGTGCGGGCCGACTATCTGGCTTTACGCGATCCGTTCCAGCTGACCGGCTCGCCCTGCCTGCCTGCGGGCTTAAATCTGGGGGCGCAGTTGTTCTGGCTCGACCAGATTGCACCTGACCGCGCCCGTTCGGGCACCATTGTGACCTGGCCGCAATATTGGGCCTATCGCTTAAGCGGTGTGGCCGCGACCGAGGTGACGAGCCTGGGCTGTCATTCCGACCTCTGGCTGCCGCTGGAGGGGATGTATTCCCCGCTGGCGGTTGTCCGCGGCTGGGCGGCCCGTATGGCCCCCTTGCACCGCGCAGGCGATGTGCTGGGTGCTGTGACGGCTGAGTGGCGCGAACGTTGTGGCCTGCCGGCCGATTGCGTAGTCTATTGCGGTCTGCATGACAGCAATGCCGCCCTGCTGGCGGTGCGCGGTCATGCCGAAATCGGCACGCGCGAGCATACCGTGCTGTCGACCGGCACCTGGTTCATTGCCATGCGCACGATTGGTGCCGGGGCGCGGCTTGATATGAGCAATTTGCCGGAAGCCTGTGATTGTCTGGTCAATGTCGATGCTTTTGGCGCGCCGGTGCCGTCCGCCCGTTTCATGGGCGGGCGCGAACTGAACATGCTTGAAGGGGCCGCCGAAGATCAGATCAATGCCCGGGCTGCGGCCCGTGCGCTCTATGCCGCGGCGGCCGATATTGTCGAGAGCAATACCTTCGCCTTGCCGTGTTTCCAGCCCGGTGTCGGGCCGGTGCCGGATCGCAAGGGCACATGGATTGAACGGCCGAATTATCAGCTCGGCCGCCGGGCTGCGGCGGACCTCTATCTGGCGCTGATGACCGATATGTCGCTTGACCTGATCGGCTCGAAAGAGCGGCTGGTGATCGAGGGGCGCTTTGCCGAAGACGATATCTTCTGCCGGGCGCTGGCATCGTTGCGTCCCAAGCAGCAGGTTTATCTCATGCCAGCCTATAACAGCGTGTCCTATGGTGCGATGCGGCTGGTCAATCCGGATCTGCCGCCGGAAGCGGCCCTGACCAAAGTTGAACCCTTAGCCATCAGCCTGTCGCAATATGCGGCGCGCTGGTACCAGCTGATACAGCAGACCGACGCCGCGGCTTGAAGGGCAGCCCCCTGTAATTAACAGGTCCTGACCCTAAAGCCGCGGGCGTTCGCGCCACACCAACTATTTCGCAGACAGATGAAAAACCGGTGTCAGGGGCCATTCACAGGGCGCCTGATCCGGTTCGGTCTGCATGATGTCAGCCATCATGGCCCACCAGCGCCGGTTAACCGGACAATCCCGTAACGCCGCCAGCGTGTTATTCTTGTGGCGGGTCATCACCGCAAACAAGTGGTTTGAACCCTCATCAAGAAAAATGCGGTAATCAACCACGCCAGCTTCCTGAAGCGCGCTTTTCAGTTCGGGCCAGATCTCGTCATGGCGGCGTTTATATTCGTCCCGGTGACCGGGATGGAGCACCATACGAAAAGCAACGGTTTCCAGATCATTGGTATCAGGCATCGCGTTTCCTCTTCCTAAGATTATGTACGGTTATTGTTCTCATAAAAAACGCCGGGCAGAAGACCGCCCGGCGTTGAAGTTTAGCGTATAAGAGGAGGTAGTGATTTAATATTTTAGCGAAAAGCCCACGGTGACTGTACGGCCGGAATTTGACACACCACCATCAAGCTTCTGGTCCCCATAGGTGACATAGCTTCTTGACTGCTGATTGGTCAGGTTACTGGCATCAACGCGGGCACTGATCATATCGCTGATCTTGTAGCTCAGCGATGAATCCAGCCGGAAGGATGCCTCCCCATAACTAAACTCGGTCACGGCTGGCGATGTCCCCATGCCGATGACAACCGCACCGCTGCGCAAAGGATATCCGCTGACGTAACTGCTGCGGAAGGCCCCCGACACGCGGGCTGACCAGGTTTTGGCATCATAATACACCGTCGTGTTGATCGATGTTGGTGAGGAGCCCAGCCACGGCCCGATATGGTCGGACAGTGTAAGCCCGCAAGCCCCGCCACCGCTTGATGTGGTGTTCACGTCCTGGAAGCAATAATGCATTTTTGAATGCACATAGGTGTAGTTTGCCGTCACGCCAAAATTATCAAACGGTGCTGGCAGGAAGCTTAACTGCTGCTGGTAGTTGATCTCGATCCCTTCCAGGATACCACCGGGCGCATTGCGATACATCGTCGAGGTGTAGTCGATGCTGTCATCGTAAAGGTTACGATACTGCACCGAGTCCGTTGTGTATTTGGAGGCAATGGCGGCAATCATTTCCGGTGATAGTAATTCACTCAGCTTGCCGGTATCCGTCATGGATTGCGGGTTATTCTTGATCCATTTGACGAAGCCGGAAACCGAAATCAGACTGCCTTTGCCGAAATACCATTCATAACTGACATCGACATCGTTTGCCCGGTATGGCTTAAGGTATGGGTTGCCCGAGGAAATGCTGCCCGACGCCCCTTCCGTTGTGGAAATCGTTACGGATGTAATGGACGGGGCCATATTGCCGAGCAATGGGCGGGCCATAACTTTTGATGCCGCCGCACGGATCACAATGTCGT
>JBAVPS010000401.1:0-2377 GCA_049693315.1 Rhizomicrobium sp.
ATAGGTCCGCGTCATATCCGAGCTGTAACCATGCAGCCAGCAACCGGTATCGACCAGCACCAGATCGTTTTCCTTCACCCGCTGCACACCGGGCAGACCATGGGGAAAGGCGGTGCCACGGCCAAACTGCACGATACAGAAAGAACTGCCGGCAGAGCCCAGCTTGCGATGTGCCGCGTCGATGAACTGCACAATGTCATCAGCCGCCATACCTTCGGCGATGATGCGGGCGACGGCCTTTTGCACCGTCAGCGTCATGTTCATCGCCTGCTGCAGGATGGCGATTTCGGTTTCGGACTTGTGCATACGGCAGCCAAAGACAACAGGCGCCCCATCAAGGATCACCAGACTGGTGGCACGCCCCAGCGCAAGAACCATCGAGATCGCCATATCGGGATCAATCGCCAGCTTGCTATAGCCCATATCGCGCATTGCTGCGCCAACCAGCGCAGAGGGGCTTTCCTCTTCCTGCCACAGGCGCAGATCGGCCTCGATCTCTAACGCAGCCTGCATCGAACCGGCTTCAAAATAGGGGCCGATCAGCACCGGCTTACCCGACACCGGCACCAGCAGTGCCATCAGCCGTTCGGATGCGCCACCCGCGATCCCGGCGAAGTAATCGAGGCTCGCCCCCCGACCGATCAGCAGCGCATCGGCCCCGGCGGCGCGGATCAGGCTGCGGGCCTTTTCAATCCGTCCCTCGCGCTCTGCCGCCGTGATGGCGGGCACCAGGGTCGGCGCGACCAGTGCCGCCAGTTCTTTTTCCGGGGTTGAACCACCAATACTCATGACACCTAACTCCTCACACAGGACGGGGCGGGCAAGCCAGGCTGCCCGATTGAATTAACCTTTTTCCGATCATACATATCCGCTTGCAACAGCAAACGCACAGTATGTATACTGTATACGTTAATTCTGAGCAAGAATGTCGTATATCTCAAAGAGATAGCGCCAGCGACACGATCAGAAAAGGAGGAAATGAGATCAAGAAAAATTCTAATTTATTCAGTAGTATTGCTACGTATACAGTATATGGTCCGGCAACAAATACGAATACCCGTTTACGTTGTCTATATTCATGGTAGGGTAAATCTGAATGACTATCGTGGTCCAAACCTTATCCGAGCAGGTCTACAGCCTGATCCGTGACCGGATCATTTCGGGCGAACTGTCCTCGGAAACGGCGATCCGGCAGGATGCGCTGGCCAAAGAACTGGGGGTCAGCAAGATTCCTCTGCGCGAGGCCTTTGCGCGCCTTGAGCGTGACAGCCTGCTGAGTTCAATTCCCAACCGTGGCTATTTCGTCCGCCCGCTTTCCACCGCAGAAGCCGAAGAAGTCTATGCCCTGCGCTTAAAGATCGAGCCCGATGCCGTCGGCATTGCCTGCAAGGTTGCCAGCGAAGCCGATATACAGGCCGCCCGCGACGCCCTGAAGGCCTTTGACGAAGCCGACCCCAGTGATCGGGCGGCCCATGGCAAGCTTAACCGCGCCTTCCACATGGCACTGGTCAGCCCGATGGCGCAGCACATCACCACCGAAATTGTCGAACGGCTCAACATCATGTCCGAACGCTATGCCAGTAAGCATCTGGAGCCGGAAGGGCGTTATAACCGCGCCGAATCCGAACATGGCGAACTGTTGCAGGCGTGGGAAAAACGCGATGCCGCGCTGGTGACCAAGCGCATGCGCGCCCACATTCTTTCGACGCTGGAAGATTTGCGCAAACAGTTCTGAGCGATGATCCAACGCACGGAATAAAAAAACGACGGGGTTCAGCCCGTCGTTTTTTCGTTCTTAAAGTGCCGCAAGCAGCCGGTCGAGCTGACCCATCAACTGGGCGATATCCCCGGCGCTGACATCCAGCGGCGGACGCAGACGGATACTGTCCATGCCAGCGCCCAGCAGCAGAAGATTTTCCTGCTGCAAAGCCGTACCGACCAGCTTGCCCTTAAGGCCATTTAACACCGTAAAGCCCTGATAGAGGCCAAGGCCGCGCACATTGGCGATTTTGCCTGCGTGACGGCACGCCAGATCATCAAGGCCCGCCAGCAGTTTTTCGGTTTTGGCCGGAACCTGTGCAATCAGCTTTTCGTCTTCGACGATCTGCCATTCGTGAACGAACCGCACCATATCGCCCAGCGTGCCACCCCATGTGGAATCGAGCACACCAATGTCTTTCATCGAATTGCGCATATAGACCACGCCATTGCCGAACTTCTTGGCGGTGGCGACAGCCTGCGGCGGATACGGCACTTCGAAATTATCGATGCAGAATACCTCGCCGGTCTGACCGCCCGAGGTTTGCACCTCGTCAAGGCCAAAAGCGATATCGTATTTCTGACAGAGCAAGGACAGATCACGATAGAAGCGCCGGGG
>JBAVPS010000402.1:0-3157 GCA_049693315.1 Rhizomicrobium sp.
TGCTTAGACAGGGTGCAGATCATATACAGACCGGCCGCCTTGGAGCTGCACGGGGCGCAATCGGGTGCCGGGCGCTTCCACTTCGAAATGCTGAGGCGGATGCCCTTCATCTTGGTCGCCGCATCGAAATAGGACGGCCACTGCCATACCGCAACGCCGAAATGGACCTTGTTGCGCTGGCCAGCGACCGACAGCATCTCGCTGCCCCGGAACACCAGCGGGCGGACGTAGCCATCGTCAAAGGGATGGGCGGCAATGGTATCTTCGCACGCCTTTTTAATTTCGTCTTCCGTATACGGAATTTTCATATCGAGAATGCGCGCACTCTCGATCAGGCGCAGGGTGTGCTCTTTCTGCTTATAAATGCGCCGGCCATAATACCGCTCCCCCTCGAATACGCAGGAGGCGTAATGCAATCCATGGGTCAGGATGTGTACCTTGGCCTCGCGCCAAGGGATAAGCTTGCCGTCAAACCACAGAGCACCATCACGATCATCCAGGGGAAGCAAATCGGCCATTGTCACATCCTCCAACCACTTGTCTTGCCGGGGCAGGCGGTCTATTTGTGTCAGCATGTCTGACATAAAAAACGGCGGAATGCCGTTCGATACACGCGCATTATACCTAAGCGACGCTGCACTCAAGCAAGGAATCGATCTTTTATTGCTTGCGACACGCAATATTGTGTCACAAAGCGGTGATATTTTGAAAAAATATAATTTAGGCCACGCTCACGCCCGCGCCCTGCACTTTATCTGGCGCAACCAGGGTCTGTCCGTTGCCGACCTTCTCGAAATCTTACGCATCACAAAGCAGAGTCTGAACCGGGTCTTAAGCGAACTTCTGGCCGCCGGGCTGGTCGAGCGGCGAATCGGTCGCGACGACAAGCGCAAGCGCGCCCTGTATCTGACCGCCAGCGGCGAAACACTGGCCGAGGCATTGTGGCAGGCCCGCCGCCCACTGCTGGCCGCAGCCTTCCGCGGTGCCGGGCAGGATGCGGTGGAAGGTTTCCGCCAGGTGTTGTTTGGGTTGGTCGATCCGCAAGACCGTGCCAATATACCGTCATGAGCAACGCAACCCCGCTGCAGGACTGTCACCTTCTGGTCGTCGATGACGACGAACGCCTGCGCAGCCTGTTACAGCGCTATCTCACCACCGGCGGTTTCCGGGTCAGCGCCGCAGCCAGCGCTGAAGATGCCCGCAGCCTGATGAAAAGCATGGCCTTCGATCTCTTAATCGTCGATGTCATGATGCCGGGCGAAAACGGCCTCGACTTTACCAAATCAGTACGCGCCGGATCGAATGTACCGGTGCTGATCCTGACCGCGCGTGGCGAGACCGAGGACCGGATCAAAGGCCTTGAATGCGGTGCTGATGATTATCTGCCCAAGCCGTTTGAGCCACGCGAACTGTTATTGCGCATCGAAGCCCTGTTGCGCCGCGCCGCACCACCGGCAACCCAGACCACCAGCGAAGTCCGCATGGGCGAATGTGTCTTTGACGCCAGTCGGGGCATCCTGTTGCGCAAGGGTAAGCCGGTCAAACTGACCAGTTCGGAAGCCGCTCTGCTGCAACTGTTCACCGCCAATGTCGGCCGGCCTTTCTCGCGCGCGGATCTGTGCGCCCGCCTTGGCGTCGCGCTGGAACGGACCATCGACGTGCAGGTCACCCGCCTCAGGCGCAAGATCGAGGAAGACCCCAAGCTGCCCCTCTACCTACAAACTGTGCGGAGTGTGGGCTATGTCCTGGTCCCGGACGCGTGAGGCATTAAGCCAGCTCTGGTCGCTGTACCGCCCCGGCCAGCTTTTGCACAACATCATGCCGCACGGGCTGTTTCAGCGCTCGCTGATCATCATCGTGGCCCCGATGATACTGATGCAGGGTATCGTGTCTTACGTCTTTTTCGAACACGAGCTGGATGTCACCACCCGGCGCATGGCGCGTGACATTGCCGCCGATGCCGCATTTCTGATGTCGCTGGAAGATAATTACCGTGGGTCCGAACGGCTGCGCCTGCGCGCACTGGCGCAGGAACAACTGCGCTTTCAGCTGATTTTCAAGGCGGGGGAAAAGCTGCCCCGCAACGATGATTTTGTGCCGCGCAACACCATCGACCGTGCGCTGGATCAGACCATCGGCCAGCAGATCGGCGAGGATCGGCTGTTCGCCAAACGCCGCGTCGGTGCGATGGAATATGACATTGCGCTGGAGGTTCATGACGGCGTGCTGCACATGATTGTGCCGCGTGACCGCGTGACCGTCTCGGCACCAGATCTGTTCCTGGCGTGGATGGCAGGCTCCTCGCTGATCCTGATCGCAGTGGCGGTGCTGTTCCTGCGCAATCAGGTTCGCCCGATCGAACAACTGGCCCGCGCCGCCGAGGCCTTTGGCAAGGGCCGCGATGTGCCCGACTTCAAACCCTATGGCGCGGCCGAAGTACGCCGGGCCGCACAAGCCTTCCTGACCATGCGTGCGCGCATCAAACGCTATGTTCAGCAGCGTACCGAGATGCTGGCCGGGGTGAGCCACGATCTTAAAACCCCGCTCACCCGGATGCGCCTGCAACTGGCGCTGATGCAGCCCAATGACGAGACCAGTGCGCTGATCGAAGATGCCGCCGAGATGGAGCGCATGGTCCACGAATATCTCGATTTCGCCCGTGGCGAAGGCGGCGAGAAAAGCGAGCTGGCCGATATTGGCACACTGGTGGCCGATGTCGCCGCCACCGCCGGGCGCGGCAAGGCCCCTGAGCGTATCAGCCTGGACCTGCCCGCCGGAATTTTGCTGCCGGTCAAGACCTATGCCTTGCGGCGCTGCGTTTCCAACCTGATCGAAAACGGGTTAAAGCACGCCCCCCATGTGGCGGTCAGCCTGGTGCTGGGGGCGCGTTTTGCCGAAATCCATGTCGATGATGATGGCCCAGGCATCCCCGAGGCACGCCGCGAAGAAGCCTTCCGGCCCTTCCACCGGCTTGACGAAGGCCGCAACCTGCAAAGCGGCGGCGTTGGTCTGGGGCTAGCGATTGCGCGCGACTTTGCCCGCGCCCATGGTGGCGAGCTGGCGCTGGGGCAGGCCCCTTTGGGAGGTCTGCGCGCCACGGTGCGGCTGCCGGTATGAAGTAAGCCTAAACTATGGTCAAGGCGGCTTTCCACGCAAA
>JBAVPS010000403.1:0-4363 GCA_049693315.1 Rhizomicrobium sp.
CCCTGCGACCACATCCCCAAAAGAAAACAGCCCCAGCTCCTCGGCCATGCGGGCGTGGAAAACGACCTGAAACAGCAGATCGCCCAGTTCTTCTTTAAGATGGTCGGTGTCGCCATCCTCAATCGCACCGGCAACCTCATAGGCTTCTTCAATGGTGAAGGGGGCCACGGTGGCAAAGGTCTGCTCGCGGTCCCACGGGCAGCCGGTTTCCGGGTTACGCAAAGCCCGCATCAGGGCCAGCAAGGCATCGATATCCTGTGAGGGGCGGATGGCTTCGGGTTTATCGGGATTCGTCATAGCCGCATTCAAAGGTCGCCACAGACGTAACGCAAGAGACTAGCTGCAGCATATCAAATATATGTGCAATCCTCTTGAACATCTTGCCTGGGGCTGACGCAACCGCGCATATATTACCACCATTAATTGTGTTGCAGCAGCTATTAAAAGGCACCCAATATGTCAAAAATCTTTATACTGCTCACCGCCGCTGTTTTCCTGGCGACACCCGTGAGCGCAGCAGAAATCACCCCACCCAAAATACATGCCGCCATTTTAGCGCTGGCGGAAAAGGTTGCCGATCATCAGATCGCGCAAATTGCAGCGGGGCAATACCCGCTGAATAGCCGACCAGACACCAAAGATCCGCGTAACTGGTTACAGGGGGCCATGATGGTTGGCATGACCTATCTGGCGGATCGCAGCCCGCGGCCATTATATCGGGATTATATTATGGCCCGTGGCGAGATGAACAAATGGGCTTTGGGTGACCGGGCCTATCACGCCGACGATCAGACTGTCGGGGCGTCCTATCTATGGGCTTATTCGCATGGTGCCGGGCAAGCCGCACTAGCCCCCATGCGGGTGAAATATGATGCCATTTTAGCAAACCCACCCTCTGGCGATCTTATTTTCGGCGATGGCCATGATTGCTCGCAACGTTGGTGCTGGTGTGATGCGCTGTTTATGGCACCACCGGTTTGGGCGGGCTTAAGCCGCGCCACACAGGACCCGCGCTATCTTGCTTATGCGAAACAGGAATTCTGGGCAGTGACGGCAAAACTCTATGACCCGCAGACCCACCTGTTCTACCGTGACAGCCGTTTTGTGTCTCGCCTTGGGCCTGATGGCGAAAAAATCTTCTGGAGCAGGGGGGATGGATGGGTCTTTGCCGGTTTGCCACGCCTGATCGACCAGCTGCCTGCCAATGATCCGGACCGAGCACGGTTTATTGCCTTGTTCAAGGACATGGCCAAAACCGTAAAACATATCCAACTGCCAACGGGGTATTGGGCACCATCACTGCTATCCGATCCGGCGAAAGCATTACCGGAATCGAGCGGCACAGCCTTCTATGTCTATGGTATGGGCTGGGGTGTCCGGCACGGGATTTTATCGCAGAAGGAATATGGTGCCACCATGCAAAGGGGATGGGCGGCACTGGTCAGGGCGCTGCATCCCGACGGAACGCTTGGCTATGTCCAGGCTGCTGGGGATCAGCCCGATGCGGTGGCATACGAGGATACGCAGGTCTATGGCACGGGTGCCTTTTTAATGGCTGCAGCCATGATGATGGATCTGTCACCGCATTAGGCTGGAAAAAGGCGAAGGCCCGTTATCGCGTATTTTAGTGTGACGGGCCTTCGCCTTTTTTAGAGACTGCAACCACCGACGGGGTGGGACCAACGCGCTGGTTCAGAACCGTGAAGTGGCGCAATGTGCCCGAGCCAACCATCTCCGTTTTCGGCGACCACGTCTTAAAGCCATCGTGGCTGTCAGAATACCAATACTGCCTGACCATGTATGCATCGAAATAGATCCGCCAGCCGCCATCGGGCAGGCGGGTCAGCGCGGGGCCTTCGAAAAAACGCCCCCAACCGGCCCAGTCGCCCACCCCGACCATGGCCCATGGACCATCCAGAGATATTGCGGTCGCATGTTCGATGAATTTGGTCGTCTCGTTCTTGATGAAATTGTGATAGGTCGCGCCGATCTTGACCACAAAACTATCAATGTAGTTTTGGCCAAGCCCAAGCGGTTTCGGCGTGGTCCATTTGCCCAGCCCCGCATCGGTCGCCGTGATGCGATAGGGTTCGAATGTACCTTGCGGCCCTGACTTGCCGATCGTCAGGATGATATTGACCGTCCCGTCGCTGTCGATGAACCATTCGGGGGCCCAGACCTGGGTCACGCCGGGAACCGGAACATCAATATTGCGGACGAAGCTCCAGCCCTGCAGATCGCGGCTGCGGGCCAACCCGATGGTTTGTCCTGACCAGCCGGTGGTGTAGGTGACATAATACCAGCCATCTGTATGCTTCATCACGCTCGGATCACGCATGAGGTCGCCCTTAGGCGGGCTATAGGCTGGCGCTTTCCTCTGGAAAAAATGCGCACCATCTGCACTGTCATAGACATTCATAACCGACTGGCTGGCGTTGGTGAACGCCGTCATAACATAGGCCGATTTGGTCGGTGGTGCCGCATCCGCATGCGCAACCGGTATGTCCTTAAACGGATGCGGAACCGAGGCCGGCGTCATGGTCGCCAACAGCGCCGCACCGGGTGCGGGGTCTATAGCTTGCGCGACCGCTGGCACTGCGGCCAGTGTCAGGGTGGTAACAGCCGCGAAGATGCTTTTCCGAACGTTCATTTTTACCCATATGGCTAGAACGGAGCCCCGTTACTTACTTTCAGGACTGCCCGAAACGACCTTCCGGGCAACGACCTCCGGAACCGGTGGCGTTTCCATGCCTTCACCAAGATAGAAACTCGGATAGGGCGGCTGGTTATATGCGGTGTTCTGCCAGGCGATGGCGACGCGGTATTGCGCATCCTGCATCAGCGTTACCAGGCGCCGGGTTGTGGGGTAGGGCGTGGTGTAGATGCGTAAGAATTTTTCATCCGGCGTGTGCCACACAACTTCCTCGCGCCAGTCCCCAAACAGGTCCGCCGAAACCACGGGCACGTTTTTCGTTCCGGTGGTCGCCAGCGCGCCCGTTGCCTCAAGCAGCACATGCGATTTGCCGGTCGTCCAGTCCCACTTGTCGATCCGGTTCTTGTCGTACAGTTCGCGCAGGTCGTCGCCATCCCACCAGACCGTAAAACTCAGCTCTTTGGGCCGCGTAACACCTGCAATGGGTTTGCCCTGTGCGGTGTAGAGAATGTCGCTGTTGCTGGCCCAGGACTCTGAGCCCGGAAATCTCGGATCGATGTCCGCGGTAACCGCCCGCCCGGTATCGCTATCCGACGGCGTACTCCACAGGATTTTGCCGGTACGGGCATCGAGCATAGCCGAGCCAATACCGCCATTGTGGCGCAGATCTTCATGAGAGCCGAATTTCTCCAGCCCCGGCCGGGTGGGGTCGAGATCCCCGACCGCCATGGCATCACCATGCCCCAGCCCCGAACTCCATAAGCCCTTGCCATTGTCGTCCACGGCCATCGAACCATAGATGATCTCATCACGGCCATCACCATCAACGTCGGCGATGCTGAGCTGGTGGTTACCCTGACCGGCGAATTTCTCGTTACCGGGCGTTGAACTGTCAAAAACCCAGCGCTGTGTCAGCTTACCGTCCCGGAAATCCCAGGCCGCGATGGTGCTGCGGGCATAATATCCGCGCCCCATGATGATGCTGGGCCGCTGCCCGTCGAGATAGGCGGTGCCTGCCAGAAACCGGTCAGACCGGTTACCATAGCCGTCGCCCCAGATCTCTTTCATCTGGGCTGGCGTTGGCGCATCGGTGCGCGGATCACGCGCAGGCCAGTAGGGTTCGCTCGCCAGCATCTTCCCGGTCAGGCCATCGAACACCGTCAGATATTCCGGTCCTTTCAGAATGCGGCCCTGCAAAGGGGCAACCATTTTTCCGTCAGGATTGATCCGGCCACCGGTATGGTCGGTTGACGGGACTTCGCCACCGGCTTCGCGCCAGTCGGCGTTCGGATCACCCAGCACCTTGCCAGTGCCGTCGACCGTCCCGTCGCTGGTCCGCACCGCGAGTTCCGCGCGCCCGTCGCCATCATAATCGTAGACCTGAAATTGCGTGTAGTGAGCCCCGGCGCGGATATTGCGCCCCAGATTGATCCGCCACAAACGCTTGCCATCCAGTGTATAGGCGTCGATGTAAACGGGACCGGTATAACCGTCAAAGGCATTATCCCTGGCGTTGGATGGAACGGTGACCGGTTGCTTCGTCGGATCTACCGGGTCCCATTTCAGGATAATTTCGTAACGACCATCACCATCCAGATCGGCGACGCTGGCCTCGTGCGCCGTATAGGTATAGGCCTCACCAGCAGGCGTTACACCGCCGGGGGGCTGCTGAATAGGAATGCTGAGATAGCCTTCCGCCCAGACCGGGAC
>JBAVPS010000404.1:0-1713 GCA_049693315.1 Rhizomicrobium sp.
ACCGGCGTTGAAGCCGAACCAGCCCACCCACAGAAGCGAGGCGCCGACCATCACCATCCAGGGGGCGTGGGGCGGATTGATGCCGGTGGGAAAATCCCGTCGCGGCCCCAGAACCCAGGCGGCGACCAGGGCCGAAACCCCGGCGGTCAGATGCACGACAATGCCGCCGGCAAAATCCAGCACCCCGGCCTGCGCCAGAAACCCGCCGCCCCAGATCCAGTGAGTGACCGGGGCATAGACCGCCACCAGCCACAGGCCGGAAAACAGCAGCACAGCGGAAAAGCGTATGCGCTCGGCATAGGCCCCGACGATCAGCGCCGGGGTGATGACCGCAAAGGTCATCTGGAACATGACAAACACGCTTTCCGGGATATGGGTGCCCGGATGCACCGCCCCGCGCGCCATTCCGGCCAGAAACAGGTCGGACAGATCGCCGATATAGGCGCCGTTGCCCGAGAAGGCTTCGCTGTAGACAAAGGCAAACCACAAAAGCGAGCCCAGCGCGGCAATCGCCACACACTGGAACAGGATCGACAGCACGTTCTTGGACTGCACCAACCCAGCGTAGAAAAAGCCAAGTGCTGGCAGGGTCATCATCAATACCAACGCGCTGGATGTTAAAATCCAGGCGGTATCTGCACCGTTTATCATCATCCCCCCTTAATACGCACAGTTTTTGATTGTCTTGCTTATAGATTGTGCAAGATGCAAAAAAGAGCGCTGCTCAGCAACGCGGCACTTTGCCCCGAGCTTGGGCGTATGGCAGACTACCCCCGGCTTTATGCAAGGCTGCCGCCTTGACAGAAACCGGCCCATCGTGGAACCGTCCCCAAATGTCCGAGATTCCTACAGTTTCTTCGTTTCCGGGCCTGGTGGGCGGCGGAAACACGGTGCGCAATGCTATTGTTGATTATGATGCCGAGCTGATTGCCGGCGTCCGGATCAGCCGTGCCGCGCTGGAGCATTCCGTGGCCACGCTGGCCACCCGTCGCCCGCTGGCCGGGCCGTGGCGGGCGGCCTGGCTCATCAAGGCCCTGACCTGCATCGATCTGACCACGCTGGCCGGTGACGATACGCCGGGGCGGGTGCGGCGGCTGTGCGCCAAGGCACGTCAGCCGGTGCGGGCCGATATTCTGGAAAAACTGGGCGTGCCGCCGGTCACCACCGGCGCGGTGTGCGTCTATCATGCCATGATCGAAACCGCGGTCGAAGCGCTGGACGGCAGCGCTATTCCGGTGGCGGCGGTGTCGACCGGCTTTCCCGAAGGTCTGTCGCCGCTGTCCACCCGCATTGCCGAGGTCGAGGCGTCGGTTGCCGCTGGCGCGAAGGAAATTGATATTGTCATCAGCCGCGGGCTGGTGCTGACCGGCAATACGCGGGCAGTGTATGACGAGGTGAAGCTTTTCCGCCAGGCCTGTGGCGATGCCCATCTCAAGGCCATTCTGGGTGCAGGCAATCTGGCCAGTCTGGATCAGCTCGCCAGGGCATCCTATGCCGCCATGATGGCGGGGGCGGATTTCATCAAAACCTCCACCGGCAAAGAACCGGTCAATGCCACGCCACTTTATGCGCTGGTGATGGCCCGGGCGATTGCCGACTGGAAGCGGCGGACCGGGGCTATCGTCGGCTTCAAGCCGGCGGGTGGCATTTCCACCCCGGCCGATGCCTTGACCTATCAGCGGATCATGGCCGAAGAACTGGGACGTGACTGGC
>JBAVPS010000405.1:0-7663 GCA_049693315.1 Rhizomicrobium sp.
ATGGTGTGGTGCGTCACCGGCCCCTTAGGCCCGCGCCAGCATGGTTTCAAGGACATCGGCTATTACATTGCTGAGGGCTATGAAGGTCTGATTACCGAAAGCAATGTGACAATCGAAATTGGTCGACGCTATTTTTTCCAGCCGCGCATGTGCATGTTGCAATGGCGCCATAGCGGATTGGTGAACTTCATCAACCGCACACCCAAAGGGTTGCAGGTGCGTCTTGAAGGCTTGTGGATCGGGTAAGCGCCCACAACGGATTACATTAAACGTTCTCCCCGGCATGTGGATAGGTACACATACCGGGGAGAAAACGTCATAGCGCAGTACCGTTATGACGTTGGGGTTTCTTCACCATACAGCTTGCCGCCACCGGCCCAGTTGGACGGGGCAACATCATCAAAGATGACGTAGATATATTTTGCATCGGTGCCGGTATTACGCACGATGCACTCGGTAATTTCGGCGGCAACAGCCTTTTTTTCGGCTGCACTTTTTCCTTCAAACCAGCTGACACGAACGACGGGCATAGGGATCTCCAGCTTCTTGTTGGGGGGGGCGGTCAGTTATTCACGCGATGCGCATTAGGGTCAGGACCTAATATTCCGGCTCACCGCCAGCAACCGGAACCGAAAGCGGTGTGCCGGGTGTACCGGCATAGGTAACCACGACAACCGTATCTTCCGAATCTGTCATACCGCGGTGAACCGTATCAACGGACTCAGGCAGCGCCTCGCCTGCATTGTACCGTTTCTTTTGACCAGTGACCTTGTCTTCAATCGTCAGATGGCCCGAGATGATATAGGCCGCATTGGGCATGGGGTGCGTGTGCCACGGCAACGTGGTGTGCGCCGGAATGTGCATTCTCAGCACAGTAAGTTCGGGATGGCCCGCACCATAGCGCTCATACGGCGTTCCATTCCACGCCTTATCACTGTGCACCAGTGCCTCAACTTTTACCGTATGGTCGGAAGTGGCCGTATCCGCGGCATTTGCCAGACCGCATGTTGCGGCAAGCAGCGCCGTAGCCGCCATCATGGAATATTTCATCACGTATCTCTCCTTACGGATTTAGGAATGCCTGCAAATCAGATGTGAATTTGAACGGGTTCTTGAACATCAGAAAGTGATCGCCCTGCTCCGCCTTGGTATAAACATAGAGCTTAGAATTTTTAACCACGGACTGTGCCCAGCGTTGGCTGGGCACGTTGGCGCTATATTCACCGGTAAAAAACGCTACCGGAACATTGACCCGATATTTCAGAACGTCACGCCAGTCACTGACACCATGATTGTACACAACCAACGCCATATGCTGCATATCACTATGCACAAATGTCCGGGCGAAGGATTCCGAATTAACGTAGTATGGGGAATCCTGAAGCTGAGAACGGACCAGGAAATTCGTTGATGACGGATCAAGGTTTGTCGGCAAAGGCGCTTGTAATGCGGCAGTCAGATCATCCGGCGAGGTGGCAATAGCACCAGCATCATGGCGTTCATCGGCGCTCCAGTCCGCATGACCAACAATAGAAACTGGTTCATCGACAAACACAGCTTTACGGATAGCTTTGGTGCCGAACAGATCAATTTAGCTCCATAGAACGGACGCACCCATCGACCAGCCGCAATACTCTGCCGACGAAATGCCGAGATGATCCTGCAGCTCTTTCAGATCCATCGAAAACCGTGCGATGCGATAGCCATAATCGACATTCTGCGACAGGCCCTGATTACGCGGGTCCATAACAATGACACGGTAATGCTTCGCCAGCAAATACATCACATTGATATATTCCGCGCCGTTGGCCGACCAACCGGGAATGAATATTAATGGCTTACCTTTACCGGCTTCCCAATAGGCGATTTTTACGCCGTCGCTGGTGATAAAGCTGTTGATTTGCAGATCTTTAAAATCCGACAGCTTCGCGGGCAGACCATCTATTTTATTGGGGAAAACATAATCTTTACCCAGCACATCTAATGCCGGGGCCGCCTTGGCGACGCCACTGACAAAACCGAACAGGCAAAACGCCCAAATAAGAATTTTCCGTATCATAGCACCCCGGATGGCAGGTGGGAGCTTTAAAAGCCCCCCACCGTTTGATCAGGCCTGAACCCACATCGGGGCAACCGTCGGCCCCTTACCGAGGAAGAAACCAAAGCGGATGTTCATCATCCCGATCGGTTCCAGATCGCGGCTGCTGGTCAGTGCACCGGCATCAACAGCTTCAAAACCAAGCTGGCCGATCAGTGTGCTGACTTTTACCTTGGCATCGGCATCATCGGCCGCCACGAACACCTGCAGCGTCTTGCCGTTGCGGGCTTCAACCGGCAGCAGCTGGGCAAAAATCGTATTGAAAGCTTTGACAACCTTGGCCGTGGGGGCAAGGCCCTGTATCTGCTCGGCCGCCGAAGTGCTGTGACCGATAGACAGGCTCTGGAAATCGGCATTCAGCGGATTGCTGATGTCGATGATAATCTTGCCCGTCACATCGCCAGCCGCTTTAAAAATATCGGCCGCACTGCCGAACGGCAGGGCCAGAATGACTGTGTCCGCCAGACGGAACGCAGCCGCTATGCCGCCACCTTGCACGTTATGACCAATTTCAGCGGCCAACGCGGCGGCCTTGGCCGGATCGCGGGCGCCAACAACCACATCCTGCCCCTTGCTGGCCAGAAGACGGACCAGACCGGCCCCCATATTGCCTGTACCGATAACTGCGATGGACATTGCTTTGCTCCTCAAGCGAACTGGGTTTGAACGAGAAGATCTATACAATCACCGCCACTACGTGATAAATTAGCAATTCTGGGCAATACCTGAAACAGGATGTTGTAAATGGACCGTCTGGAAAGCCTGAGCTTTTTCGTCAAAGCGGTAGAATTAGGATCATTTTCCGCTGCCGCCGAGGCGCTCAGAACCTCGCCCCAGCTGGTGGGCAAGCACGTTCAACTGCTGGAGCAACGGCTGGGCGTGAAGTTGTTAAACCGCACCACCCGTCGCCAGAGCCTGACCGAAATCGGCCGAAACTTCTATGAACGCGCACGCAACATTCTGGCCGAGGTTGAGGCGGCCGAGACACTTGCCGCCGAAACCCGCACCATGCCGCGCGGCCATCTGCGCATCAACGCACCGGTTACTTTCGGTGTACATGCACTGGCCCCGAAACTGAACGCATACATGGCGGCCTATCCAGACGTCACCATCGATATGACCATGGCCAACCGCTATGTCGACGTCATCGAAGAAGGCTATGATGCGGTGTTCCGGGTTGGCGATCTGACCGACAGCGGTCTGATTGCCCGCCCCTTGCGCCCCTATCAGCTTGTGTTGTGCGCATCGCCGGCGTATCTGGCCAGCCATCCGGCCATCCATACCCCGCAGGATTTGCAGGCCCATGAATGCCTTGGATTCTCGCACACGACACTGCGCACCCACTGGAAATTCGAGGGGCCGGACGGCCTTATCACGATCCCGATACGCAGCCGCCTGATGATGGATAATGGCGAGGGCCTGCTGTACGCGGCGCTGGCGGGCGTCGGCGTCATGCTGCAATCAGCGGAACTGGTGGAGACCGAAATCGCCGAAGGCCGTCTGGTGCCGCTGTTGCCGGACTACGCCATCCCCACCCGGCCCATGCATATCCTGTATGCCCCGGACCGGCGCATGACTCCGAAACTGCGCAGTTTTATTGACTTTGTGCTGGAAAATTTTGGTCCAAAACGGCCATTTGACAGGAGCGCACCCAAAAGCGGGGCCTAAAAGCATTCCTCTTCCAGCTTGCGCAAGGCGGTAAGGGCTTCTTCGTCCTCCTCCTCCTCGAACAGCTCGACCATGTAATAGACGTGGGAATGCAGCAGCAGCAACCGGTCAGCAACCGGAACCGCATCGGCCTCAGCCTTGGCCAGCCGCTGTTTGAAGCGTTCCCAGAACGGATTGGTCTTGGCCGGATCATTGATATAACGGAACAGATGGCCAAGCACGACACGGACATTACCCTCGAAATCAATCGCATTGAAGCTGACGTAACGATCAGTGGCGGTAGGTGAACGGTCGGGCACGGGGCTGGTCCTGAAATTACTACAATTCCATCTTGCATCAGACCCGCTTAAACAAAAGGGCCACCAGCAGCTAAAACCCTGCCACGGTGTCGCGGTGCGTCAATGCGATCATCTGCCGACAGGCCAAAATGTTAGCGAATGCCGATCATCTTATGGCTTTGCAGACTGAGGCGCCACAGCGGGTGGGCCATGCAGTATGCAATGGCGGCGGCGGTATTGGCCGCACGGTCCGGCCCATCCATGGGCTGTAAATAAAACCGGTCAAACAACAGGGTTTCAAATTTTTCCGGCATCGCGTCGCTTTGCGGAAAGACCAGCTTCAGCTCGCTACCCGTCGTTTGTTTCAGCGCCGTACCTGCTTTGGGGCTGATGCAGATCCAGTCGATTTCCGCCGGAGCCGCCAGCGTACCGTTACTTTCGATGGCAATTTCGAAACTGCGCTCATGCAGGGCACGGATCAGCGACTGATCCAGTTGCAGCAACGGCTCGCCCCCGGTGCAGACGACATAGGGCTGCGCCCGTTCCGACACAGGCCAGAAAGATGCCACCTTGGCGGCCAGCGTTTCGGCATCCGCATAGGTGCCGCCGTCGGTGCCATCAGTACCAACAAAATCGGTATCGCAGAAGCGGCAGGTCGCTTTGGCCCGATCCTGCTCGCGTCCGCTCCACAAATTGCAGCCGGAAAAGCGCAAGAATACAGCGACGCGACCGGCCTGACCGCCCTCGCCCTGCAACGTGCAAAATATCTCTTTGACCTTATAGCTCACCCGTACAGCTCTTTATGGTACTGCTCATAGCCATGGGCCCGCAGATCACAGGCCGGGCACCCGCCGCAGCCATAGCCCCAGTCATGCTTGTGTTCGCGGTCACCCTCGTAACAGGTTACGGTTTCTTCGACGATGAGCTTGATCAGCTTGTCGCCGCCTAACTGCTGGGCCAGCTTCCAGGTCGCAGCCTTGTCGATGAACATCAGGGGGGTCAGAATATAAATGGGCTTGTCGAGGCCCAGAGAAAGCGCCTTAGCGGTCGCCTCGATCGTTTTCAGACGGCAGTCGGGATAGCCGGAATAATCGGTTTCGCACATGCCGCCGACCAGATCGCTGATGCCCCGGCGATAGCCCAGTGCCGCCGCAGCGGTCAGGAACAAGACATTGCGCCCCGGCACAAAGCTGGTGGGCAAGCCATCGGCGCCCATTTCAATCTTCACTTCATCGGTCAGCGCGCTGCCACCGATCTGCTTAAGCAGATCCAGGCTCAGCATATGATCCTCGCCCAGCTTGGGGGCCCAGGCGGGAAAGTCTTTGCGGAACGCCGCCAGGATCTTGTTGCGGGCATCGAGTTCAACGCGATGGCGCTGGCCATAATCAAAACCAACGGTTTCGACATGTCCGAATTTGTTAAGCGCCCACGCCAGACAGGTGGTTGAATCCTGCCCCCCGGAAAAAAGTACCAAAGCAGACTGTGTGGTCATACCCCTAATCCCATGGAACCGCATTGATACAGTTCCGGTTAAATCATGCCTATTTAAGACTTGGCATTTTAGGCGCGAGGTCAGGCTTGTGGCAATATCGTGCGCGCCGCAGGCAACGCGATAGTCACCGTGGTGCCGTACCCCACCGCGCTGTCGATTAATAACTGACCGCCATGCAGCTCGACCAGGGTCTTGGTAATCGACAAGCCCAGACCAGTGCCGCCGAAGCGTCGTGCCAGTGTACCATCAAGCTGGCGGAAAGGCTGCAGCGCGGCAGCAATTTTGCTTGGGTCCATGCCAATACCGGTATCAATGACCGACAACCGCACCCCACCGGTCACGTCAAGCACCACGCGGACCGAAACCTCGCCGTCCTCCGGGGTGAATTTGAACGCATTGGTCAGGATCTTGGCAAGGCACTGGCACAGACGTTTGCCGTCGACATTTACACCGGGCAGATTGTCCGGAATTTCAAAAGCGACATTGCGGCGATCCCCGGCCAGATTACGGGCCACAACAACAGCATCCTGTACAATCGGAACAATGAGGTTTGGCACCGGATCAATGACGATCGTGCCGCCCTCCAGCCGCGAGGCATCCAGAATATCGTTGATGATGGCCAGCAGACGCACACCGGAAACGTGAATATCGCTGGCGTAATCGCGATATGTCGGCGGTGCAATACGGCCCAGCATCTCGTCTTTAAGGATTTCCGAAAATCCGATGATGGCATTCAGCGGGGTACGCAGCTCGTGGCTCATCGTCGCCAGAAAGGCGCGTTTGGCCCGGTTGGCGGCCTCGGCCTCATGCAGGGCATCCTGCATCCGGCGCTCGGTTTCAAATTTGGCGGTGATATCCTCGACGGTACCCTCATAGCAGATGATATGACCAGCCCAGTCACGCACCGCACGGGCATTTTCGGTGATCCAGATCCGCGCGCCATCGGCCCGGCGGACTTCGGAAATGAAATCCGTCACCTGATCGTTTTCCGCCATCAGGCGCATGAACGCCTCGCGACGGGTGGGGTCGATATAGAGCTGGGTGGCGATGTCGGTCAGCGCCCGCAGCAAATCATCCGGCGTATCATAGCCATAGATTCGGGCCAGTGCATCGTTGACGGCAATATAGTGACCGTCCGGTGTGGTGCGGAAAATGCCTTCAATGGCGTGGGCGAAGAAATCGCGGTAATTCTTCTCGCGGTTCAGCAGACGAAGATCGGTGTGCAGCACGCGGCGACCGAACAATGGCGCAAGCCAAAATATCACCACGACCAGCGCAACGCAGCCAAACGCAATCGGAAACTTCAAATGATGAAAGACGAAGGATGTCGCCATACCGGCAACAAAGCACCCCGCCCCGAAACGCCACAATTGCCCCCCAACAGGCACGGCAACGCCCCCGCTTTTACTCAGTACTTTTTTCAGCATAAGGGACAGCTTACCCGTTCATTAGCACTTGATATGATGTAAATGGTCTTATCCGTGTTGCACAGCAGTATCAATTAGACACTGTCATGACTACGTCACAGACCGTGCCTGCTTATATATCGTGCACAAAATTTACGCAACCTTCAACGAGGGGGAACATCTTGACCAACAAGCCGCCGCGCGCCTGGCAACGCATGTTAAGTGGCCGCCGGCTCGATTTACTTGATCCCTCACCACTCGATATCGAAATTGAAGATATTGCGCATGGTCTGGCCCGCGTGGCGCGCTGGAACGGACAAACCCATGGCGATCACGCCTTTTCCGTGGCCCAGCACTCGGTACTGGTGTGCCAGCTGGTGGCGTCACTCAGCCCCGGCATTGATCGCCAGGCCCGCCTCGCCGCGCTGCTGCATGATGCGCCGGAATATGTCATCGGCGATCTGATCAGCCCGTTCAAGGCAGCGGTAGGGTTCAATTACAAAAGTCTCGAGGCAAAGTTGCAGGCCGCGATTCATATCCGCTTTGGTCTGCCGCCCGCGGTGCCCGGCGAATTACACCGCCTGATTAAGAAGGCCGACGGGCTTTCCGCCTATTTCGAGGCTGTCCAGTTGGCCGGATTCGCCGCGGACGAAGCCCGGAGTATTTTTGGGGCCCCGCCCAAGGACCTGACGACACCGCAACTGTTACCACTGCCTACCGC
>JBAVPS010000406.1:0-4979 GCA_049693315.1 Rhizomicrobium sp.
CAGATGTGCAATGCCACCAGCGCCAGAATGATAAACGGCAGCACGAAATGCAGGGTATAGAAACGGGTCAGCGTCGGCGCGCCGACGGCATAGCCACCCCACAGCCAGTGGGTAATCGCCTCGCCCACCAGCGGCAGCGAACCAAAGACCGACGTGATGACGGTGGCCGCCCAGTAAGACATCTGGCCCCACGGCAGCACATAGCCGAGGAAAGCGGTGGCCACCATCACGATATAAATCAGTACACCGATGATCCAGACGATTTCGCGCGGCGCTTTGTGCGAGCCGTAATAAATCCCGCGCAGCAGATGGACATAAAGCGCAAAGAAAATCGCTGTCGCCCCGGTGGCGTGCATCGAGCGCAGCAGCCAGCCGTAATTGACATCGCGCGTGATGGCTTCGACCGAGGCAAAGGCCTTGGTGGCATCGGGAATATAGTGCATCGCCAGCACAAGGCCGGTGACGATCTGTAAGACAACAAAGACCGATAAAATGGCGCCGAACGTATACCAGATGTTGAGGTTGCGTGGCGTCGGAAAAGCGATGAACTGGTCATGCACCACCCGCGGCAGCGGCAGGCGGCTGTCAAAGAAACGGCCGAGCGCGGTTCTCGGCTGATAGGACGATCCTTCAGACATGTCAGCCCACCTTGATCTTGTTATCCGTGAGGAAGTGATAGGGCGGTACGAACAGATTTTCCACTGCCGGTCCGGTCCGCACGCGCCCGGCGGTATCAAACTGAGAACCATGACAATGGCAGAGCCAGCCACCGAACTTGCCTTGCGGGCTTTGCGGCAGGCTTGGCACCGGGGTGCAGCCCAGATGCGGGCAGACGCCGGTTACCACCAGCCATTCGGGATGAAGGACGCGGTTGGCATCGGTCGCCGGGGCATCTTCGGCCAGATTGGCATTGCGCGCCTTGGGGTCAATCAGGGTGCTCAGTTCCACGGCGCGGGCTTCGGCGATTTCTTTCGGCGTGCGGTGGCGGATGGCCAGCGGATGGCCGCGCCAGGAATAAACCGCCTGCATGCCCGGTGCGATGGCGGAAAGATCAATTTCCTCCGACGCCTCGGCCAGCACCGCGCTGGAGGGATTCATCTGATCGAGAAAGGGCCATACCGCGACACCCGCCCCCACCACGCCCGAAGCGGCGGTGGCAATGTACAAAAAGTCGCGTCTGCTGGAGGTCGGTTTATCCGTCACGAAGGTGCCTTGCTACATCTGACCGCTGCACCATACTGAATGGCACGGTCGGTTTCCCGAAAAAAATCGCGCAGGCCGCACAGATGTGATGGGAATATCCCGCGCCTGCGCGCCGAAATGGCACGGTAAGGGGGATTTTTCAAGCCGGGCGCAGTAACGGGGCGCTTTGCGTGCGAAAGGCAGCCTCGCCCAGATGGGCGGCGGCATGGCGCACGATGTGACCACAGGCTTCGGCATCGAATCCCGCGCGATGGTGGCGGCCCAGCTCGATATCGAGCGCGCTGCAAACATCGGGCAGCTTGGTGGGATAGATGTTCCACACCGCGCGCGCCAGTTTGACGGTGCACAAAAAGGGCTGCGACGGTGGGCGCCGGTCATAGCGGGCTGCGGTGGTGCGCAGCACGCGGGCGTCAAAGGCGGCATTATGGGCGGCCAGAAAATCGGCACCCGCGATAAAATCCTCAATCTCCGGCAGCAGAGTGCCGAAGTCGGGGGCATCTTTGACCATTTCCCAGTCGATGCCATGCAGATAGGTGAAGCGTAACTCCGGCGTCGGCGGGCGGATATACCAGGATTGCTGCGCCACCAGCGCGCCATCCTCGAACCGCGCCAGACCAATTTCGCAGGCGCTGTCGGCAGCGGTATTGGCGGTTTCAAAATCAAGCGCAACAAAACACAGCATGGCGTACCCGGATCATGGCGGCAGGGCGTTCTTTAAGCCAACTTCTTTGTTTATGCCAATATCAGGGGATTTGTACGATACCCTGAAGTTGCAGCGGGGCCGGAATATCGCCCGCGCCCGCCGCCGACCAATAGTCGGCGAGCCGGGTTTGCTTCAGGCAACGCGTCGCCATCGACCGGCTGACAATGTAGGCACGGATCTTCTCTGCCGGGGTTTGCGGCAGACGTTTGGCCAGCGTGGCGCTATTCGTCAGGCTGTCGGGGTGCAGCCACTCGGGGCAGCTAAGCCAGCGCCGGGAAAAATCATCCTGTTCCTTGTCGATGGCCCAGACTTCCGGTTCGCTCGGCGACAGCGCAACAGCCTTACCGGGATGCTGGCGCTCATAAGCGGTTTGCAGGGCTTTCATTTTGTCGATCAGCCGCTCGGCATCGAAAGCGCCGTGCACGATGAGGAAGGACTGCGGCAGCACCGTCAGCCGTGCCGCCGTCGGCACAATATAGGTGGCGCACGTGCCGGTGCAGCGCTGATCGACGATCAGATGGCCAATCCGCCCGGCATAGCGGTCGGCCAGCTTCAGCGTGGTGGCGGCATCACCACCCGGCGAGGTGATGCGCAGCTCGGCAATGGTTTGCTCATGCGCGCCGTCCAGACAGGCGGCCAGCGCTTCGGTGGTGCCGTGGAAAATGACTTTTCCGGGGGCGGGATAGGCGCAAAAGGGTTGACCAGGCGGCGGTTCGGGCAAGGGCTGTGCCTGCGCGGCCCCCATCACCAGCAAGGCTGTCAGCGCAAGGGAATATCTGCGGATCATGTAGCAGTCTCCTCAAACCGGCTTATCTGTTCAGGGGACAATACCAACAACGCATCCGCCGGGCCGTCAAGCGTGACCGGTGGTGGCGCGGCTTCTGCTTTGTTCTTCATGCTGACGATGGGCGATGGTGAAAATCCGCTCGAAAATCAGGGCGGTTCCGGCGGCAAAGATCGCAATGCCATCGCCTGCGGTTGCTTCCACTGTAAGGGCCAGTTCGTGGGCGTTGCCGACCTTGTGCCAGCTTTCCAGGGCATGGATTGGCAGGTGCAGGGCGATATGCAGCACGGCATAGGCCACAAAAGACACGGCAATCAGCCGCATCAGACGGATGGTGCGGTCCGCGAAAAAATCCCCCGCGCTGACCTGCAGAAACAATCGGGCCAGTGCGGCAAAGGCGCTGGTCAGCGCCAGCGCCGGAAACAGCGCAAGCGCCAGTGCGCCCACACGCTGCAGCAGCGGGGTGCGGGCGAGCGCGGCATCGCAATCGGCGTATGTCAGGCAGATATTGATCGTTGTGTTGGGAATGTTCAGTGTCGGCATCAGATAATGCGTCACCACATCCGCCGGGGCCGACAGCGCGGCGATAACCGCGATCAGCGCCATGATGCAGCATAGCCGCGGAAAGGTTTCCTGCTGCCGTGTGGCCGCGATGCCCGATTGGGCTTGCGGTTCCCGATGATCGAAATCTGTGTTCATACCACTTTCCCCTCCCCCCACGTTTATGCGTTGAAACTGTTCTTAAGCCGGGGGGGCGGTAATGCAATGCGGTACTTTTGACCGCATGCGCCAACGAAAACGGCGCCGCAGGGCAAGATCACCTGCGACGCCGTTTTCGTAAAACATCAGGCCGGATCTTATTCCGGGGCGACGGTGAGCTGGATACCGTCCAGTTCTTCCGAGCAGGTCATCTGGCACGACAGCCGCGAATTGGGCTGCACGCCGAGCGCCATATCCAGCATGTTGACCTCGTCTTCAGTCGGTTCGGGCAGTTTTTCAAACCAGCCATCTTCGACATAAACATGGCAGGTTGCGCAGGCGCAGGCCCCGCCGCATTCGGCCGCAATATCCAGGCCGCCATCGCGCAGGATTTCCATGACCGTCCAGCCGTCACGGCCTTCCAGCTCGTGCGGGTTACCTTCGCGATCCTTGGCGTAAATCTTCATTCTTCCTCTCCACCAAAATCTGGTCTGCCATGCTGGCAGGGTGTGGCGTTGGGCTTTAACGTCGGGTCTTTAAACCTGGCCGTCAGCTCTGACCCAGCTTCTTATGCAAATTCGATGACGATGTCGTGTACTGAAAGCGCAGCTTGTCGTCCGGCTTGCAGATATGGAACGCCGCCTGTGCCATCAGGGCGGCTTCATGGAAGCCCGACAGGATCAGTTTCAGCTTGCCCGGATAGGTGCAGATGTCGCCGATGGCGAAAATGCCCGGGGTGCTGCTTTCAAATTTGGCGGTATCGACCGGGATCAGATTGTCGGTCAGCGACAGGCCGAAATCGGCCAGCGGGCCCAGCTTCATGGTCAGACCGAAGAACGGAATGAAGGCATCGGCCTCCATCTGCCAGCTTTTCTGATCGGTTCCGGCCAGCGTTGCGGTTTTGATCTGGCCACCTTCGCCTTCCAGCGCCTTGACCGAGGCAACGTGGAAATCGATTTTGCCCTCGGCCACCAGCGCGCGCATCTTATCGACGCTGTGCTGGGCGGCGCGGAAACCATCGCGGTGATGGACCAGGGTCAGCTTTTCGGCAATCGGGGCCAGATTGATCGCCCAGTCGAGGGCGGAATCGCCGCCACCGGCAATCAGGATCTTTTTACCCCGGAAATCGTCCATCCTGCGCACGGCATAGAAGACCGATTTGCCCTCAAAATTCTCGATACCCGGCACCGGCGGGCGCTTGGGCATGAAGCTGCCGCCACCGGCGGCCACCACCACCACGGGGGCGATGATTTCGGTGCCGGCATCGGTGGTGAGCTTCCAGCGGCCGTCATCCTGTTTGGCCAGCGCAGTGGCCATTTCGCCAAAATGGAAAACCGGCGCGAACGGCTTGATCTGGGCCAGAAGATTGTCGGTCAGTTCCTGCCCCTTGACCGAGGGCAGACCGGGAATGTCGTAGATCGGCTTTTCGGGATACAGCTCGGTACACTGGCCCCCGGCGCGGTCGAGAATATCGACCAGATGCGCGTTCAGGCCCAGAAGCCCCAGTTCAAAGACGGCAAACAGGCCGGACGGCCCGGCCCCGATAATGACGACGTCGGTTTCAAAGCTACTCACGGTGATGATTTGACC
>JBAVPS010000407.1:0-2398 GCA_049693315.1 Rhizomicrobium sp.
GCAGCCGCATAACCGCCCCACAGCGCCGAGGTGATCCAACCCACGACATTGTTGATCGAGGTGATGAACCAGCCGATGCAGATGCCGATGATCACGATAGCAATCGACGAAGCAATCGACAGGCGGACGCAGAACTTCTCGTCAGCGTTGGGATTGATGAAACGGCGATAGATATCGTTGACGATGTACGGCGGGGCAGCGTTCACCGTGGCGGCGAAGTTGGACATGAAGGCGGCCAGAAGACCGGCAACCGTGATGCCCAGCAGGCCAACAGGAACAAAGCGGGCCAGGGCGTCGGGCAGAATCTGCTCGAAGTCCATCTTGGTGCCCATGGTGTTGATGGTGGTCGAATAGAAGGCCAGCGCCAGAATGGCCAGGCCCGCCACCATGAAATAACGCGGCACGTTGAGCACAACGTTCACCACCGCGCTCATCAGGCAGGCTTCGCGCGGGTTACGCGTCGACAGGATGCGCTGCATGTCATAGTTCGGGGCCGGACCGGCAGCCGAAACAAGCACGCCCTTCATCAGGTACATCATGAACAGAAGGCCGAACAGGGTCGAGCCGTCCTCGGCAATCTTGGCGTTAGCCGCCGGAATAAGATGTGACCAGTCGAGCCCGGTTTTCCAGCCGAAAAAGATATTATCCCACCCGGCAGGGATCGATGCGTGGACGACCTCTGGCGTGACCGTCGTCATGGCGATGACGCCAATGGCGATGGCCGCAACCGAGAGCAGGCAGAACTGCATCACCTCGGTGATCACCACCGAGAACATGCCGCCCTTGACCACATACAACGCGGTAATGCCCATCAGTATCAACGCATAGAGATTAGCGTTGGTCACCGGATCGGCCGACAGATGCCAGGGCAGGAATTCGACGGCAAACTTGCCGATGCCCTTGAAGCCATAGGTGAAGAAGCTGATGACGCAGACCAGCGCAAAGATCACCACGATGATGTGCGAGAGCTGAGCGCCTTTATTATCGCCAAAACGGAACTTGATCCATTCGGCACCGGTGGTGACACCGGAACGGCGCAGCCAGCCTGACATGAACATCATCAGGAAAATCTGGTTGAAAACCGGCCACATCCACGGGATCCAAACGCTTTTCAGACCGTAGATGAACATCCAATATACCAGCAGCATGGTGCCGGCGACGTCGAACATACCGGACGCGTTGGAAACACCCAGTACATACCAGGGCAGCACATTTCCGCCCAGGAAGTACGACTTGGTGTCACGCGACGCGCGTTTGGATACCCAATAGCCAAGCAAAACGGAAACGGCGAGGAACGCCACAATGATGGCTATGTCTATTCCTTGCAGAGTGATCTGGTTCACTGCTCTTCCCCCTGGGGCACGTTGCATTTATGAAATAATGCGTGAGACGGAGCGGATTTGTCACCGGATGACAGCGCTAGTCAAGCACCTACCCCCACGCACAATGCGATTGTCTTTGCGCTATCTACCGCACCGCCGCCACAAAAACGCAACTAAAAGTTTACCACAATTTGTAATTTTTGGCCAAATCCTTGGCACAATTGCGTTAATGCCGCACAGAACGGCCACATTGGCTACACTTAGGCGGGCACCACGGGCGTCAAACCGCCACGGGGAAAGGCGCACATTCCCGCGCCACAGGCACAACCCATTCGGGTGATACAGCACCTTCAATCGGGCAGCCCATCCGCCTACGGATCAAGGCGGCAAAAGCAAAAAGACGGAAAGGCGTTGCTGCCTTTCCGTCTTTTTAAGAAACTCGCGCTTTGAGGCTGATTACAGCACGCCGCGCTTATGTTCGCCGATGACTAGCCGGCCCGGATTGAAAGCGGCCTTGAATACATCCAAAGCTTTTTTCGGTTCGGCATCGCCACACATGAACACGTCAAAGGCTGCGTAGCCTTTTTCCGGCCATGTATGAACACTGATGTGGCTTTCCGCCAGCACTGCGACACCAGAAATGCCGCCACCATCGGAAAACCGATGCAGATGAATATGCAACAGGGTTGCCCCGGCTGCTTTCACTGCATTAATCATCGCCTGTTCGATTCTGTCCCGGTCGTCGAGACCTTCGGCGTCCCATAAATCGATTATCAGGTGACTTCCCGCATAGGTCAGTCCGTTACGTGTGATGAAGTGGTCCTTGCGGTCCTCATCCCCAGGGGGAATAGGAACCGGAACGGTCCTCGCCGAAGCGCGAGCGCAAGGCGCTTTTGCTTCATTGATCGCCGCCACGAGTTCGAGTCGAGCCATTCTGGCACCTACCCTCTCAGAGCGTTGACACCTGTGCCCCACATCTCACGATGGGGGGCGCCTCAAGAAGAAAGCGGCGCGACGGAAGGCCGTCTCGCCGCTTCGCTTTCCGTAGAAAGCAGGGGCGAAATATAGGCGTACCC
>JBAVPS010000408.1:0-11088 GCA_049693315.1 Rhizomicrobium sp.
TAAAAAAAACAAGCGGCTCATCACGCCTGAGGCCGCTTGTCGGTAGTTGAGAGGAACTTTGTCTTTACGCCGATCCGCCTCAGGTTTCGGAGCCTCGAAGCCGAAACGGATGGTTCTGTTCTGATCGTCTGAAACAGACGTCTCCCCCAGAAAGCCATTCGCGCCTTAAAATGTGAGGTTTTTTAAAGCCCGCCGCTCAATGGTAGCGGTTCCAGTGCTAATTACTTAAACGGGAAGTGTCAAGGAAAACGCATACAATTTGTCTGTATGCGACAAATATTGCCAGAAGAATATCAGATTAAATCAGATTTATCGACTCAATATAGCACATAACAGCCATGTACAGCGCTGTCATTTACCAAACTGTATTTGTCCTGCGCTGTCAAAGCCATGTTCGTATACCACCAGCGCCATAATCCTGTCGGCTTCATCCGTCCGATCAGGGGGGATTCGGATTGCCCCGGTCGCCACAGGGTTTGAGCAATCTGGTGAGCGCTTTTCACCAAACTGTTCCACCCCCATTCTGCCGAAACGCGCTAACGTCCCCGATACAAGAACAATAATCCGGGGGGATTTTCATGCATCGGCGTTTCTTTCTTGCGGGTGGGGCCAGCCTGACGGCCGCACTGACCGCACCAGGCCTTGCTGCGACACGCCACACGCCCCCGACACCCCAGCTCCCGGCCAACCGGCTCCCGGCCAACCTGTTCCCAGCCAACCTGTTCAACGTGCGCGACTTTGGTGCAAAAGCCGATGGTATCACCATCGACAGCCCGGCGATTGACCGCGCCATCACAGCGGCGGCGGCACAGGGCGGCACGGTCTGGTTTCCCGCCGGCAACTATGCCAGCCACACCATTCACCTCAAAAGTCTGGTGACGCTGTATCTTGATCGCGGTGCCGTGCTTATCGCTGCCCCGGTGCCCTTAACCGGAACCACCCAAGGCTATGATGCGGCGGAACCACAAGACCCGGCCATCGAAGCGTTTCAGGATTTTGGCCATAACCATTGGCGCAACAGCCTGATTTACGGTGAAGGGCTGCACGACATCGCCATCATCGGCGACGGGCTGATCTGGGGCAAGGGCCTCAGCCGGGGCCACCCCGATGCTGAGCTGCCGCGGGCCGAGCTGCCCGGTGTCGGCAACAAAGCCATCGCGCTCAAGAACTGCCGTAATGTTCAGTTGCGCAATTTTTCACTGTTGAAAGGTGGCCATTTTGCCCTGCTCGCCACCGGGGTCGACAATCTGACTATTGAAAACCTGACGGTCGATACGGATCGTGACGGCTTTGATATCGACTGCTGCAAAAATGTCCGGGTGCATAACTGCGTGGTGAACGCGCCGTACGACGATGCGATCGTACCCAAATCGTCCTTCGCACTGGGCTATGCCCGCGCCACCGAAAACGTCACTATTTCAGACTGTACCGTCAGCGGCAGCTATGCTGTCGGCTCGGTGCTCACCGCGCGCTATACCCCGCTGGAGCGCAGCCGCAGCAGCTGGCTGCTGGGTCGCATCAAATGCGGCACCGAATCCAATGGCGGCTTCAAAAACATCACGATCAGCAATTGCGTCTTCGACAAATGCTGGGGGCTGGCGCTGGAAAGCGCCGACGGCGCTGTGGTCGAGGACATCACCATCAGCAACATCACCATGCGCGGCTGTATCAGCGCGCCACTGTTTCTGTATCTGGGCCGAAGAATGCGTGGGCCCAAGGGGGCCGATATCGGCAGCATGCGCCGCATCCTGATCGATAACCTCAGCTGCAGCGGAGAAATGCATTGGCCGCTGATGATCGCGGGGGCAGACGGCCACCCGGTTGAGGATGTCAAAATCAGCAACGTCTTCTATCAGCAGAGCGGCGGCGGCGATGCCGCACTGGCGGCGCGAATACCACCTGCCAACGAAGACAAATATCCCGATCCCGACATGTTCGGGCCGCTACCCGCCACCGGGTTCTTTATCCGGCAGGCCCGCAATATTGATATCAGCCATTGCGACATTCAAACCCGCAGCGCCGATGCCCGGCCCGGCATCTGGATGCAGCATGTCGATGGCTTCAATGCTTCGTTCCTGAAACTGCCCACCGCGGCCGCGGCCTTCAGACTGGATGCCGTCCGTCATTTTCGCAGTTCCGGCAGCCTGACGCTACCCGACAGGCAGATTGAAAGCGCCACCGACATAACGTTTTAGCCGCGGAATACGGGGATCAGCTGGCAGAGCCTTCGATTTCCTCGCGCCGCATTTCCAGCTCAAGCCAGCGATCCTCAGCGGCGGATTTTTCCACCTCGGCATCGCCCAGCGCCTTGCTGAGATCGGCAAAACCCTGCGGATCGCGCCGGTACAGATTGGCATCGGCAAGCTTGCCCTGCAGCTCGGCGATCTTTTTGTTGAGCGCGTCGATCTGGCCCGGCAGGGTTTCCAGCGCGTGCTTATCCGAGAAGGTCAGCTTACGTTTGGGCTCGGCACGGGAACGCGGCTTTGCCTCGCCTTCGGCCGCGGCAGCCTTTTCCCGCGCCACTTTACGGGCTTCAACGCCACTGCCACGCTGGGCCAGCATATCACTGTAGCCACCGGCATATTCGGTGAAGCTGCCATCACCTTCGGCCATCAGAATACCGCTGACCGTGCGATCGAGAAAATCGCGGTCATGACTGACCAGCAGCACCGTACCGGGATAATCGGCGATGGTGTCTTCCAAGAGATCGAGCGTTTCCAGATCCAGATCGTTGGTCGGCTCGTCCAGCACCAGAAAATTCGCCGGTTGCGCCAGCGCCTTGGCCAGCAGCAGACGCGCCCGTTCGCCACCCGACAAGACCTCGACCGGTTGCTTGGCCTGTTCCGGGGTGAAGAGAAAATCCTTCATATAGCTGAGGACATGACGGATCTCGCCGCCCACTTCGACCTTGTCGCCCAGACCATCAGTCAGCACCTCGGCCAGGGTCTGGGTCGGGTCCAGCTTGCGCACCTGATCCAGGGTCGCGAGTTTGAGATTGGTGCCCAGTGTGACCACGCCACTGTCAGCGGCCAGCCGTCCGGTCAGAATGTTGATCAGCGTCGACTTGCCCGCGCCATTGGCCCCGACCACGCCAATGCGGTCGCGCCGCAGAATGCGGGTGGAGAAATCGCGCACCACCGCCCGGTCGCCATAGGATTTGTTGACGTTTTCAGCCGCGATAATGCAGGTGCCCGCCCCCGGCGCTTCCGACACCGACAACTTGACCATGCCGGGCCCGGTGCGCACATCGCGCCGGGCCTCGCGCATCGCGGCCAGTTCGGCCATGCGCCTCTCGTTGCGCTTGCGCCGCGCGGTGACGCCATAACGGACCCAATGTTCCTCGGCGACGATCTTGCGGTCGAGGCGATGCTGTTCGGCTTCTTCTTCTTCCAGCAGCTTGTCACGCCAGGCGGCGAAGGCGGCAAAGCCCTGATCGAGCCGCCGGGTGCGCCCGCGATCCAGCCACAGCACCGATTGCGACAGATTTTCGAGGAAGCGGCGGTCATGGCTGACCAGCAGCAGCGCCCCTTTGAGCGCCAGCAATTCTTTTTCGAGCCACAAAATGGCGGGCAGATCGAGATGGTTGGTCGGCTCGTCAAGCAGCAGAATATCGGGCCGCGGGGCCAGCACCCGGGCCAGCGCGGCACGGCGCTTTTCACCGCCTGACAGATGGGCGGGATCTTCCGCGCCGGAAAGCCCCAGATGGCCAAGCAGATAATAGGCCCGGTTAGAATCTTCGCCGGGGTGCAACCCTTCGGCGACATAGGAGAAAGTATCGCTGTAGCCGGTCAGATCCGGTTCCTGCGGCAGATAGCGGATCGAGGCGCCCGGCTGAATGAAGCGGCGGCCACCATCAGGCTCCATCAGCCCGGCGGCAATTTTCATCAGGGTCGACTTGCCCGAACCGTTACGCCCGACAATGCACTGGCGCATCCCCGCCTCAACAAACAATTCGGTATCGTCCAGCAGCAGGCTCCGGCCGATGGTCAGGCGGATATTCTGTAAGGTTAAAAGCGGTGCGGCCATGGTGTCCGATAAACTTGCCTTAGGGGATGGGGAATATGACGGACTAGCCGATACACTGTCTGGCGGACCATTTCCACCGCCGAGCAAAACAGGCCCCTAAACCAAAGCCGCTTTCGGCCTTGGCCTTGGGGCGGCGGTTTCCTATACACAGGCAGGCGAAAACACGGGGCAGGGCACAAATGAAACTTCATGGGCAAAACCCCGGCTACAGCTGGGTTGATGGCGCGTTTGCCGCCCTGACGCTGGCCAGCCTCGGCTTACTCATTTGCGTGCGCTATCCGTTATCGGCCGACTATCTCAACCATATGACGCGGTTGTTTGTGCTGTCGGCCCCCGCCGATGCCCCGATCCACCAGTATTTCGTCCCCCAGTGGCGGCTGGTAACCAATCTGGGACTGGAGATCTTTGCCCTGCCGCTGGCCAAACTGTTGCCGCTGGAACTGGTGATGAAGATCATCTGGGCCCTGTGCGTCGCCGGAATGGCCCATGCCGCCTGGGGATTGCAGCGCGCCCTGCATGGTAAAGCCAGCCCGTCGCTGCTGCTGGCCGCCCCCTTGCTGATTAACCTGCCGCTGACCATGGGCTTTTTCGGCTTCACGCTGGGCACGGTGATCGCGCTCTACGCCTTTGGCTTCTGGGTCCGCCGCCCCCCAACGCTTCAGCGCCGGATCGTGTTCAACCTGCTGGCGGCGCTGGCCGTGCTGTGCCACATCGCAGCCGGGGCAACCCTTGGCTTTACGCTGGTGGTCTGGGAAGCCGTTCGGGGCCGTCCCTGGCGGTTAAGCGGTGCGGCCACCGGTATCGGGCGTGCGGTCAGCGGCCTGATCCTGCCCGGTCTGGTCCTGCTGATCGTCAAGTTAAGCGGGCCGCCCGGCTCGCCCTACCTGCCGGCAATCTTCTATTTCTTCAATCAGAAGATCTGGTTGCTGTCGACGCCGACCACCACCGGCACCAGTGCCGCCGACACCATCGGCACCCTGATTTTCGGGCTGGGCGGCATTTTCCTCTTGTTCCGTGGCAAACGCCAAACCGGTGTCGGTGCCACGCTGGCCGCCTGGCTCCTCCTGTTGCTGGCCCTGCCCCAGGGCATTGCCAACGCCAGCTATATTGATGCCCGGCTGGTGCTGTTTCCCGCCCTGCTGCTGATCGCGGGCACCAACCTGCCGATGTTGCCCGGCAGCGCACCGCTGGCCCGACGGGGGGGGCAAATTCTGGCCACCGCCGCCATCATCGCCACGCTGGCGCGTCTGGGCCTGATGCTGCCCGACTGGCTTGCCCATGACCGGGATGTCGCCAGCACCCGCGCTTTGGGCAGCGCATTACCGCAAGGGGCCAAGGTTCTGGTCAGCGGCGATGGCCTCAAAGCCCCCGAAGGCGAATGGGCCCCCGGCGTTGAGCATATTCCAACGCTGTGGTGCATCGACAAGGCCGCCTTTGTCTCGACCGTGTTTGACGATCCCAAGATGCAGCCGATCGGCCCCACGCCACAGGTGCGCAATTTTGCCCGCCCCAATGTCGGCCTCATTCCGTGGCCAACCCTGATGCTGGGGGCGGCGGCCGAGCGCGACCCGAGGATCACCCACAGCCACGATGCGCGCTATTGGTACCGTTTCTGGACGGTCTATCCCCACCACTGGCAGGAACGATACGACTATCTGGTGATGCGCGCCCTGCCCGGCGAAGCGGTGCTGCCGCCACGGCCAGATCTGGCGCTGATCGGACAAAGCCGGGTTTTCCGCCTGTACCGCATCGTCAAACCGTCACGCTGATGTGTTTGGAAAGCAGGATTTGGTGGAGCTGAGCGGGATCGAACCGCTGACCTCCTCGTTGCGAACGAGGCGCTCTCCCAACTGAGCTACAGCCCCAAACCCTGAAAAAAACACCCGGCGCGATTGGGACGGCCGAGGGGTGGCCGTATGTAGTAAAGCGCTCCCGGAACTGTCAAGCGGATTTTAAGCGCGCCACAGCTAAAGAATTCCCTGCCACGCGCGGCCAGTGGCGGATTAACCCCATGCGAACGCAAGTAAATGTGTGCGCAATGATGGGGCCGCAGCCATGCAGACGCCTTGCGCATTACCCCTTACGCTGGCAAAACAGTGCGACAGGCATCATCTGGTGCCGCTGATGCAATGATAGGAGCCCTAGCCGTGATCAATCCCATCCTGTGGCTGATTCTGAAGCTGCTTGAATTTTACAGCTGGGTTGTGATCGCCGCCGTGGTGGTGAGCTGGCTCATCGCCTTCAATGTCATCAACATGTACAACAGCTTCGTGCACAGCATTGTGCGGCTGCTGGATGCGCTGACCGAGCCGGTTTTCCGTCTGGTCCGCAGTGTCATTCCGCCGATTGCCGGGCTGGATCTGGCCCCGCTGGTGGTGCTGTTCGCGATCTGGTTCCTGCAATATGCTGTCGAGTGGGCCTATATGACCTTCCTCATCGGGCTGGGCATGTGAGCGATCCGCTCAGGCTGGCCATCCGGCTGACGCCCAAAGGCGGGCGCGATGCCATTGAGGGCTGGGCGCGGGACAGTGCAGGCAATGTCCATCTTAAAGCCCGGGTGCGCGCGGTGCCCGAGGACGGCAAGGCCAACGCGGCACTGGTTGGATTATTGGCCAAAACCCTCGACATTCCCAAATCGCACATCGCCATCATCGCCGGGGCGACAGCCCGTCTGAAGCGGATTGAAATCACCGGGGACAGTGCCGAGATGTCCGACCGGCTAATTTCGCGCCTCGGGCCTGCGCCTAATTGACGACACGTTTGGGTTGATGCAGTGCACAAAAGGCCACCAGCACGCTAAGTCCCTATAATTAATACTGAAAATAATGTCGCAGGGCTGCCCTTAGCACCTGCACACCGTCTTGCAAAAATGTCGCAGGAAGGATAGAGCCATTCTCAGTCTTTACGGACCTGAGGCGTATGGCGGACGCATCAATACCGGGCTGGGGAGCAGCCCTAGGTGGACAAAACACGAGTGCCTCCGGGCGCGTGCGTGTGCATACCCTCATCAATTTACGATGGATGGCCGTGGGCGGGCAGACCGTTGCCCTGCTGGTGATCTATTTCGGCTTTGGCTACACCCTGCCGCTGGTGCGCTGTCTGGTCTGTGTTGCCTGTCTGGCCGGGCTTAATATCTTTCTCGCCTTACGCTATCAGCCCAATGAACGCTTAAGTGCGCGCGAAACCACGGTCTATCTGGCCTTTGACGTGCTGCAACTGGCGGTGCTGCTCTATCTGACCGGCGGCATTACCAACCCCTTTGCCATCATGTTCATTGCACCGGTGGTGATCGGGGCGGCGACACTGGATTTGTCCAATGCCCTGCTGCTTGGCGCGCTGGCACTGACCGCAGGATCGCTGATTGCGGTGGCCCATGAACCGCTGCCCTGGGCCGCCGATATGCCAATTGCCCTGCCGCCGCTGTATCTGGCCGGATTATGGGCCTCGCTGATCTTGAGCCTTGCCTTCACGTCGGCCTATGTCTGGCGCATTGCATCCGAAGGCACCCGCATGTCGGCAGGGCTGGCTGCCAGCCAGCTGGCGCTGGCGCGGGAACAGCAGCTTTCCTCGATGGGCGCGCTGGCCGCAGCGGCGGCTCACGAGCTTGGTACCCCGCTTGGCACCATCGCCGTGGTGGCACACGAGCTGGAGATGGCGCTGCCCGCCGGCTCGCCCGAGGCTGACGATGCCGCGTTATTGCGTGAACAGGCCGAGCGCTGCCGCAAGATTTTGATGCGTCTGGCCAATCCGGGCGAGGAAATGGTCGGCGGTAACGAACGCTTACCAGTCTGCGCCCTGCTCAACGATCTGGCGGATGCCTATCGCGATCTGGGCATTGATCTGACCATCACACCGGCGGCCCCCAACCGCAGCCAGTCCCAGCCGCAGGTCTGGCGCGCGCCCGAGCTTTTGCACGGTCTGGGTAACATCATCGAAAATGCGACCGACTTTGCCACCACCAAGGTGACGATGGAGGCGGCGTGGAATTCGCGCGAACTGCGCATTGTGATTTCCGATGACGGGCCCGGCTTCTCGCCGGAAATCTTTGAACGGATTGGCGAGCCCTACACCACCTCGCGCCCCGGCTATCACGTCCTGCCTGAAAACACGCTGGCACCACCTGCCGCGGAAAACGGCAAGCATGAAGGCATGGGGCTGGGCTTCTTCATCGCCAAAACCTTACTCGAAAAAACCGGCGGCACCGTGCGTGCCGTCAATCCTGCCGAAGGCGGGGCCCGCGTCAGCGTGGTCTGGCCACGCGGTGCTATCGACGGAGAAACTTCACCTTCACACCTTTCCAAAGATTGACGGTTTTGTCACAGTAGCATCCGGCGCAAAGACCGCGCTGGTTCTTCACCGCACACTTGCGCGGCTGCCGGTGGCAGAACAAGCCTGATACAGCAGGAACTGCGGCAAAGCTGGAACAGCTTTTGCAGTGGAACTGCTAAGCGCGCAAAGGACGTTGCATAATGACGACCCAAGAAGACAAGTCCCTCCTTATCGTAGAAGACGATCACCCATTACGCGAGCGACTGTCCCGCGCCATGGAACACCGTGGTTTCAGCGTGCGATCCGCCGCTGGCGTGGCCGAAGGCAAGGCTATCGTCAAAGAGGCACCGCCGGCTTACGCCGTGGTCGACCTCAAGCTGGAGGATGGTAATGGCCTTGATGTGGTGGAGACACTGCATCAGGTACGACCCGACAGCCGTGTCATCATTCTGACGGGCTTTGGTAACATTGCGACCGCGGTGGCCGCGGTCAAATATGGTGCCATCGACTATCTGCCCAAGCCGGCCGATGCCGATGACATCATGAACGCGCTGCTTGCCGCCCCGGGCTCCAAGCCCAAGCCGCCAGAGAATCCGATGTCGGCCGACCGTGTCCGGTGGGAGCATATTCAGCGCGTTTACGAGCTGTGCGGCCATAACGTGTCGGAAACCGCCCGTCGGCTCAACATGCACCGGCGCACGCTGCAGCGCATTCTGGCCAAGCGCAGCCCGCGCTAGAGCCTTTTTAAAGCGCCCATATCGCCCGCCGCCGGCATCAGGCCAGAAGCGCGGGCGATATTTTCGGCAATACAAACACATCCATTACTTGTACTTTTACAAAAAGCAACTTTGCCGCACGCCCCGTGGCAATGATCCACGACAATCGTTGCGACAAACTGCTGGCAGCGCGGTGCGAGCGTGCTAAAACCGACTGCAACATTTCGGACAATCCCATGGGTAAAACGGTTCTCGGCGTCATTGGCGGCAGTGGCGTCTACAATATTGGCGGTCTGGAAAATCCTGAGTGGAAGAAGATCACTTCGCCATGGGGCGAGCCTTCGGACGAACTTTTGTTCGGCACCTTTGAAGGGCTCGACATGGTGTTCCTGCCGCGCCATGGCCGCGGCCATATCCACAGCCCGACCACGATCAACTATCGCGCCAATATCGACGCCCTGAAACGCGCCGGTGTCACCGATGTGATTTCGGTCTCGGCGGTTGGCTCGCTGAAGGAAGAACTGGCACCGGGCAGCTTTGTGCTGGTCGATCAGTTCATTGACCGCACCTTCGCCCGCGAGAAAAGCTTCTTCGGCACCGGTCTGGTGGCGCATGTGCCGTTTTCACATCCGGTATCGTCCGAGCTGGCGAGCGTCATTGCCGAGGCGGCGCGGGCCGAAGGCATCCCCCACGCCATTGGCGGCACCTATCTGTGCATGGAAGGGCCGCAATTCTCGACGCTGGCCGAATCCAACCTCTATCGCAGCTGGGGCTGTTCGGTGGTCGGCATGACCGCCATGCCCGAAGCCAAGCTCGCCCGCGAGGCCGAGCTGCCTTATGCCGTCATCGCCATGGTCACCGATTACGACTGCTGGCACCCCGATCATGACAGCGTCACGGTCGAAGCGGTAATCAAGGTGCTGCATGCCAACAGCGCCAATGCCAGCAAGCTGATCCGCGCCACGGCGCAGAAGATGGCCGCTGGCCGCACCCCCGCCCCCGCTATTGAAACCGCGCTGGAAAATGCGCTGATGACCGCCCCGGAAAAGCGCGACCCGGCCCTGTTGGCCAAGCTCGACGCCGTGGCTGGCCGCGTACTGAAGAAAGGCTAGTCATGGCTAATACCTATTCTGGCGATTTTTCCGGCTACAATTTTGCCGACTCGATCCGCACGATTCCGGATTACCCCAAACCCGGCATCATGTTCCGCGACATCACCACCTTGCTCGGCAATCCGCAGGCATTCCGCGCCGCGGTCGATGCGTTGGTGCTGCCCTATGCCGGCTTGCAGATCGATAAGATCGCCGGCATCGAAGCCCGTGGCTTCATCTTAGGCGGTGCGGTGGCCCATCAGCTTTCCACCGGCTTTGTGCCGGTGCGCAAGAAGAACAAGCTGCCCTACAAAACCATCGCACAGGAATATGCGCTGGAATATGGCACCGACAGCATCGAAATTCATATTGATGCGGTAAAGCCCGGCGAAACGGTCGTGGTGGTCGATGACCTGATTGCCACCGGCGGCACCGCACTGGCGGCGATCGAGCTGCTGGAACGGGCCGGGGCAAAGGTGGTCGGCTGTGCGTTTGTCATCGACCTGCCCGACCTTGGCGGGGCCGATAAGATCCGCGCACTGGGCAAGGATGTCGTCACGCTGGTCTCGTTTGCCGGCGACTGAAAGCACCACCCGACGTACTAATCCATAAGGGAGACCGGACATCATGAAACTGTTCATGTCCGCGACATCGCCATACGCCCGCAAATGCCGCATCATCGGCCACGAGCTCGATCTGATGCGCCATATCGAGGAGGTGGCAGTCGATGCCACCGACAAGGCGCAGATCCGTCCGGTCAACCCCTTGGGCAAGATTCCCGCCCTGCAACTGAACGATGGTTCGGTGCTGGTCGATTCGCCGGTGATCTGCGAATATCTCGACGATCTCGGCGGCGGGAAATTCTTTCCCAAACCCAACATCTGGGGCGATACCAAGGGGCGCTGGAAGGCGCTGACCTTGCAGGCCATCGGCGACGGGCTGTGCGACGCGCTGGTCGGCTGGATGCTGGAAGGCCGCCGCCCCGC
>JBAVPS010000409.1:0-1507 GCA_049693315.1 Rhizomicrobium sp.
CGCCGGAACAGTGAACCATGATTGATCAACGTTTTTTCCGCCGCGCAGGTCCGTTTACGCTGGCGCATGTTGCTGGCCAGGTGGGCGGCCATATTTCTCATCCTGAAAAGGCAGATGCCTTAGTTTACGACGTTGCAGCGCCGGAACGGGCCGATGCCAGCGAGATCTGCGTCTTCAGTGACCGGCGCTATCGTCCGCAATGTCAGGCGAGCCAGGCACTGGCCGTCATTGTCGGTGCCAAGCTGGCCGATCTGCTGCCCGACAAGGTGCAGCTGGTCGTTTGCGATCCCCGGCTGGCCTATGCGCAGATCTGTCAGCTCTATTACCCGCCCGCACCAATGACCACGCAGATTGAACCGGGGGCCTTTGTTGATGCCACCGCCCAGATCGGCGAGGGCTGCCACATCCGGGCCGGGGCCTATATCGGTGCCGGGGTGCGCATTGGCGCCCGCTGCCGGATCAATGCCAGCGCCGTGCTGGAAGACGGTGTCGAACTGGGTGATGATTGCCGGATCGGTGCCAACTGCACCATCAGCAATGCACTGCTTGGGTCGCGCGTCGCTATTGCCCCCGGCACCCAGATCGGCAGCGAAGGCTTCGGCTTTGTGCCCAGCCCGCAAGGGCTGATGCGTATTCCGCAGCTGGGTCGCGTGATCATCGGTGATGATGTCGATATCGGCAACAACTGCACCATTGATCGCGGCGCGCTGGGTGATACCGAAATTGGTGCCGGAACCAAGATCGATAATCTGGTCCATCTGGCCCATAACGTCAAAATCGGCCGCTATTGCATCATCACCGCGCAGGTCGGCATTGCCGGATCATCCAGCGTTGGCGATGGCACCATGATCGGTGGTCAGGCGGCCATTGCCGATCACGTCAGCATCGGTTCGCGGGTCAAGATCGTCGCCCAAAGCGGCATTATTCGCGATATCCCCGATGGGGAAACTGTTGGTGGCTCACCGGCGCTGCCGGTGCGCGAATGGCACCGGCAGACCGTGGCCTTGGCTAAACTGGCGGGCAACGCACTGCGCAATCACGACGCCAAACCATCCTGATTAAAACGCATTCTGCGCCGCGAAAAGATCAATCGCGGCCAGATGGGCTTCAACCTCGGCTTCGGGCAGGAACGAGCCGAGGAAGCTGTTACGAGCCAGCTGCACCACCTCGTCCTTGCTCAAGTTAAGCGCTTCGGCCACAGCGATAAAATTGTCACCGGCATAGCCGCCGAAATAGGCCGGATCATCGGCGTTGACGGTGGCGCGCAGCCCCAGTTCCAGCATTTTCCTCAGCGGGTGCGCCGTCATATCATTGACCACGCATAGCTTGAGGTTCGATAACGGGCACACCGTCAGCGTCATGTTCTCGCGCACCAGACGGGCGACCAGTGCGACATCTTCCAACGCACGATTGCCATGGTCGATACGATCGACATGCAGCAGATCCAGTGCCTGATGCACATAGTCGGGCGGGCCTTCCTCGCCAGCATGGGCGCACAGTTTCATGC
>JBAVPS010000410.1:0-9804 GCA_049693315.1 Rhizomicrobium sp.
GAACTGTGCAAGACAGTTTTCGGTGCTACGCTGTGCTGGGTCGGCTTAAGGGAGGCCTCCGGTTTTTCCTGCGGTACCATATCGACCAGAATAGCCGGTTCACTTGCCTTTAGGGATACAGCTGGCGGGCGCAGCGCTATTGCAGCAAAGGCCGCGACGTGCAACCCAGCAGCAACAGCAAAAGCCCCCATCCAATGACGCCTCATTACCGAAGACCGGCCTTGCCAGGACGGTTGCCAGACCACATCGGACAGAACAATACTCATTGCCCCTTGCCGCCTTCAGCCCCGACCAGGGCAATTTTAAAAAAGCCAAAGCCGCGCAGACGATTCATCACCTGCATCAGCGTATCATAATCCACCGTCTTATCAGCCCGCAGGAAAATCCGCTCGCCCCGATCCCCATGGCTCAGCTGCATCAACCGGGGCTGCAGTGTATCGGCGGCAATCACCGTCTCGCCCAGCGCAATGTTGTGATTGGCCAGTATCGTTACATAAATTGGTTGTTGCGGGTGCAGCGATGGTGCCGCAGACGATTGCGGCAGATCCACTTTTACATCTACGGTTGCCAGCGGTGCCGCCACCATAAAAATAATCAGCATCACCAGCATCACGTCGATAAATGGCGTAACGTTGATGTCGGAAGCTTCTTTCAGCACATCGTCCTGATGACGCAGGCGAACCATGGCAACCTTACTCCGCCACAGCGCGCAGGCTGGGCTCAGCCCGCCTGACAAGCCCCGACAGATCGCGCGACGCTAAACGCAGCACCACCGATGCGCAATCGGCTACCAGCGCCTTGTACGAGGCAATGCAGCGCACAAAAAGATTATAGATAATAACCGCCGGTATCGCCGCCACCAAACCGACGGCGGTGGCCAGCAACGCTTCAGCAATCCCCGGTGCCACCACCGACAAATTTGACGTTTGCGCCGTAGCAATGCCAACGAAGCTGTTCATCACCCCCCACACGGTACCAAACAACCCGACAAAGGGTGCGGTGGCCCCGATGGTGGCCAGCATCCCGATTCCTTTGAACATCTGACGGCCTGCGGCGGCTTCAATCCGCTCCAGCCGAAGTGCAATGCGCTCTTTCACCCCATCACGATCTTCATAGATTTCCGCCGACAGCTGCATCTCAGTCACGGCGGCATCCAAGAGGCGGGTGGCAAAAACCGCATCCCGGTCCAGATGCGCAACTGCCAGCTTCAGGGTGTGTGCGTCATCCAGAACCGCAAAGGCGCGGCGCTGACACCGGATGGCGTGCGACATTTCAAAACTTTTGGCGATCAGCACAGTCCATGTTGCAACCGATGCCAAAAGCAAAACACAGATCACCCCTCTCACCACGCCATCCGCAGTTGCAAACATTGCGACGGGGGAAAAGCCCTGCGGTAACCCAGACATAACCGCCGCCTGTGCTGGCATCACCGCCAGCGTCAGACCGCTCAGCATGCCCATGCCCCATCGCCAACCGAATTTTCGCAATACGCTCTTATGCATGATGAAACTTTCCCGCCCCACCCTTGCCATGAATACCGTGGCAGGTGTGGGGCGAAACCGAAGGATCAGAAGTGGTACACTAACGAGATTTTCGCGTTCCGACCGGGTTGCGAATAGTAAGACTGCTTCAGGGTCGAACTGTCGGGAATATCCAGCGCGTCATAGTATGTCGCGTTGAGGATATTATAGATCCCGCCCTGCAGGCGAAGCCCATCCACCCACGGCAACTGCCACCAGGCACTCATATCGACAATGCCATAGCTGCCTGTTTTATTGAGGCTGGATGTCGGGGTTTCGACCTTGTTGCGGGCAGCCGCAGCGGTGGTGGACAGATCAACACCGAAATTTTCATCGGCATAACCAACGCCCAGAATTCCCTTCAGTGGCGGCACGGAATTTAAGTGCACATCCTCGACCGTATCCTTACCAACGGCATAAACCGCCGAGAACCAGGCGTGCCAGTTGGGCAGGAACCGCCAATGGCCTTCCAGTTCACCGCCATAGATATGAACATGGCTGCGATTGACATATTCAAAAACACCCATCGGAAAGCTGCCGCTGATGCCCGCCGCTGATGCGGTGGTGGTAATGCTGTCGATAAAGTTACGGTAGTAATTATCATACACCGTCACTTTACCGCCCAGAACATCGTCGCCTACCTTGCTGCCAACCAGAAAACCATTGCTGGTTTCCGGCTTCAGATCGGGATTACCGATGCTGACATAAGAACCATTACCGCCATAGCTCAAATACAGCTCGGTGGCGGACGGGGCACGAAAGGCCTGCGACCATTGTGCGAACAGTGTAACCTGATCGGCAGCATCATATTCAAGCAGGATTTTCGGTGACAAACGCGAACTGCTCGACGAATCCGGCATACCAGTATACGCGTCATTAGCGACATAGCTGGGGGTTGACTGCGGATCACGCTGATACCAATCAAAACGTATCCCCGGCGTGACATGCAAACCATAGCCCGAAATACTGATGCGGTCCTGCACGAAAAGACCGACCGTATCGCTGTCTACATTGGGCATATCGGACTGATTGACGTGATAATAATTGCAGGCATAGATCGCCGCCGTGCAATTATCCTCACCCGCCGCATATTCCGAAGTCAGCGCATGGCGGTAATCGATACCAAAACCAATGGCATGATCACCAAAATCTGATGCGAAACTTTTACTGCCCGCAGCGGAAATACCAGAATCTTCCTCACGCAGATCACTGTCGCGTACATACAGCCCCTTGGGCGTCGTCAGGCGATAACCGGTGGTGTTAATCTGCAGATCAACGCGCTGCCAGTAAATCCCGACATGGGCGCTATCGAGGAATCCGCCGCCCTCCTGGCCATCATAATCATAGGTGCCGAGTACCCGACGACGCTTGTTCAGTGTCTGCGTGCTATAGCTGCTGTAGGTCGATCCGACACTGGTCAAAGTGTCTTCGTTATAGTCGTTCGAATAGATCTCGCCGGTGATACCGAAACGGTGCCCACCCGCCACCTGCTGATACACTTTGACCAGCAGATTTTCCTGCTCGACATCGGCGGGGTTACGGTTGGTGCGGGTAGAACCACTGCCGCCAACCTTGCCCATATTCTGTAGCTCATTGCCATTTTTGTAACTGGCCTGAACCAGCACACTGGTATCGTCCACCTGCGTCGCCAGCGCCTGACCGACATATAAGCTTTGATCGGCGCTGTTATACATCAGCTTGGACAGACCACCGAAAGAAGCCCCTTCGGCCAGCAGATCAGACGGGTCCAGCGTCTGCAACGCCAGCACACCGCCCAGCGCACCAGTGCCGAAGGCGCTGGAATCCGCACTCTTGACCACATCGAGCTTTGACAGCGAGTCAAAATCATAAGTCGAAATGCCGCCCTGCACGCCACGGGCACCATCATAAAGCCACGGGATCGACACACCATCGACCGTGGTCAGAACCCGGTTTTCATCCAGTCCCTGAATGCTGATGCTTTTGGTGTTGGAATTATAGCTGACACCGGCATCGATCCGTCGGGCATAATCGGCCAGGCTATCGATTTGCTTGTTTTCCAGCTCCTGCCGCTTGGTCGTCTTGGTCAGCACTGCAGGCTTACCGATTTGCGAAACCGGTGCAGCAATCAGGGTTTTACCTTTGACATCCAGCCCGCCCAGCACCGTCTGCCCGCCCGAGACCGGCTTCTTGCTAACAACAATGCGTTTGGCCTTAACTTCGTACTGCAAGCCGGTGCCAGCCAGCACCTGGGCCAGCGCCTGATCAGTTGACAGCGATCCGGAAATGGCAGGGGATGACAATCCCTGTACAGTGTTTTCATCAACCGTCAGCTCTAACCCGGACTGGTGGGCAAGGCTTTGTAACGACTGGCTCAGCGCGCCTGCCGGAATGTTAAAGCTATATACCGAAGCTGCAACCTCGGCCGCCAGCACAGGCTGCATTGGCACGCTTACCGCGGCCAAAGCCGTACCGGCCAGCAGAACTGGCACCAGAAAACCACCCCGGTTTCGACGAGCATTTTGTACAAAAGAACGCATGACACCCCGCATTAATTATGATGATTGTGTTATGAAAGGCGTGACAACAGCGCATCAAAGCGCGTCACCTGATCTTCTTTCAGCGAACGGTCGGGATTACGCCCGACAAAAATTTTGAACATCGGTTCGCCGGACTGATTGACGAACCAGATCGCGCGCGTTTCCAGTTTCATGAACGGACGGCGCACAAAATAGATCGCGGCGCAATTTTCGGCACGCAGATGCCCGCCCAACGCACCACCTTCAAGATTGTAATAGCCGCGGGCAAAGCGCCCCGGTGGCACCGCACCTTTATATTCGACAATAACGTCCCCGGTATGGACCAGGAACGTCACATCGCCCCATGCCGTAACATCCGTCATAACAGCTTCAAAATGACTGCCATCGACACAGGTCTGCATACCCAGTGGCAGTGCATCGATTACCTGACGGGTTGCTACAGCAAACTGGCGGGCCACATCTTCCAGTACGCCATTAGGTTTATCTTCCAGTGCGGCCTTCAGTGCGGTCACTTTATCGGTCACGTCAATGGACATGGTGTAATCCTTGCGAATGAGGCTGCTGATCTTTGTGCAGATACTGCATGGTCAGTTGCAGCAAACTGTCCGAGAGGTTCGACTGCCAGAACCAGCCCGGCGTCAGAATCTGCACAGCATCGGTGCGTGGACGGATCAACCCGGCCCGCGCCCACTGGATCAGCAGCGGCGACAGCGCTGCGGTCAAACCGGGTGCGGTGTGTTGTTCCAGTTGCGCCAGATTAAGGTAGCCCAGCTCCATTCCCGCGGTGATACGATTGCGCAAAGCATTGACCGCCATCGGGCCAAACATCATGGCAATAGGTTTTTCGCCACTGGCAACCCTGGCCCGGTAAGTGGCGGAATCGCCGTCCTGCATGAAGCGATGCCCGGCAAGCATACCGCCTGCCCCAGCCCCAAAAGCCAGACAGTCAGTACCCGTTTTAGCATAATGGTTATAGAGATTGCGTTCCCGCGTCGTACTTGCCCAATGCGCCTGCGTCAGGTGGCGCCAGCCGGCATTTGCCAGCATCTCAAGCCCGGTGACATACATGTGCGCCATTTGCGCCATATCCGCCGCTGCAGGCAAGACCCCTTTTTGAATCGATTGCGCCAAAGGTCCTTTTTCAAACAGGGTCAGACCATACAGATCGACACCATCTAACCCAAGCGCAATGCAGGTTTCGATATCCTGCCGCCAGCTTTCCATTGTCTGACCGGGAAGACCATAGATCAGATCGCACACCACCGCGGCGCGGTCGGTTTGCTGTAAACACTGCATGAAGGCGATGATCTCGTCACGCGCGGCTTTACGGCCGAAACGGCGACGCAACTGCGTATCAAAGCTCTGTACACCAATCGAAAAACGGTTCGCACCCGCCGCCAGACAGGCTTCGATTTTATCAAGGCCAAAACCGACCACACGCCCCTCGATGGTGATTTCACAATCCGGTGCCAGCGGCAGATGGGTTCGCACTGCCGCCACCAAGGCACCAAGATCATCGGCACTGAGCGCACTGGGCGTACCACCGCCGAAATAGACCGTATGAATTGGCGCAGGGCCCAACCGCGCCGCGTCACTTTCGATTTCGCGCAACAGATGCAGCACATAATCATGCATCTCTGTTTCATCGGCGCGGTTGCGGTAGAAGCCGCAAAACAGGCAATGGTTGACGCAGAACGGAATGTGGACATAGACGCTGCGCTTACCGCAGCCATTGGCGCTGATTAGTTGCGCGTAGGTGGCTTGTGGATCAGGCACCGGCACCGGGCGCCCCATCATCCAGTGGGCACTGCCGCGTTTGCCAAAAGCAGCGTGCAGGGTGTCATCTTCGCGGGCGAAATGCTGTTCCAGCGGCAGGGTATCTACGGAACCATCCTGCATGGATTATACCCCGCCCGTATGGGTGCGGGCCACGGGTGCCGCATCGCGCGAACAGAAAACCAACGCCGGGGCACCGGCAAACAGCGCACCGCCGAAAGCCCATAAAGCAACCGACATCAGCGCGGCTTCATAAAACGCTGCCACAGAACAACCCTCCAAACACAGTCTCTATGCCGCCTTGACACGAGAACGATTCTCAATCTTATTATCAACGCAATATCGATACTGAGAGTCAATTGCAATACTGCCGCATGGAGAAAAATGTGAACGAAACCGGACAGATCGATCAGGAAAATGCCAGACTTACCGGCATATCCTTGCGCACAGCTTGGGAAAACCTCGAATGTGACGTGCGCAAATTGCGGCCCCGCGATGCCGCCGCCAAGCTGATGGTCAGCGAAGCTGAGCTGATCGCCAGCTTTGTCGGCGAGCGCGCGATTCGTCTCAGCACGGATGGCATTGGCATCCTCAGTGACCTGCCCGATCTGGGTTTGGTCAAGGCCATCACCCGAAATGCCCCTTGCGTGCATGAAAAAGTCGGTCATTACGAAAAGGTCTCGACCGAGGGCCGCGCCGGTCTGGTACTGGGCAGCAAGATTGACCTGCGGCTGTTCCCGTCACACTGGCATCACAGCTTCGCGGTGTTTGAACAGACCGAGCATGGCCTGCGCCGCTCGCTACAGTTCTTTGATGCCGATGGCACGGCGGTGCACAAAATCTACCAAACCCGCGGCAGCAATATCGATGCATTCGAACGTTTGATTGCCGCATGGCGCTGCCCGGATCAGTCGACAGACGTTGCGGTTACGCCCCAGCCACAGCCCGTTGCAGACCGCCCAGACGATACCATTGATGTGGGCGACCTGCGCCGTGATTGGGCCGCGCTGCAGGATACCCACGATTTCTTCCCGCTGCTGCGCCGTTATACGGTCGGCCGCCTGCAGGCCCTGCGTCTGGCGGCAAGCGATTTTGCCCGCCCGACCGCCGCCACCACACTGGATCGCGTTTTACAGGCGGCACGCGATGGCAACAGCCCGATCATGGTGTTTGTCGGCAATCCCGGCTGCATCCAGATCCACACCGGGCCCATTCACATTCTTAAACGCACCGGGCCATGGCTGAATATTCTGGACGAAGATTTCTGCCTGCACCTGCGCGAGGACGAAATTGCCCACGCCTACATCGTGCGCAAACCGACCCGTGACGGCGATGTCCATTCGCTCGAACTGTTCGACCGCGACGGGCTGTGTTTTGCGCAGCTTTTCGGTGCACGAAAACCCGGTACACCCGAACGCGATGACTGGCGTTCAATTTTATCTATTTAATGAGGAGAGTTTTATGCAGCGTCTTTCGCTTTTTCTTGCCGCACTGACCGTATCGACATTCGGTACCGTAGCAAGCGCCGCCCCGACAAACAGCACCGCAAATCACATTGTTTCCCTTGGTGGTGATGTAACCGAGATCATTTATGCCCTGGGGGCGCAGAGTAAGCTTGCCTGTGTCGATCAGACCTCTCTCTACCCGGAAGCGGCGCGCAAGCTGCCACAGGTTGGCTATGTCCGGACTCTGTCGGCAGAAGGTATATTGGCGTGCAAGCCTGATCTGGTGCTGGCCACCCAAAGTGCCGGACCGCAGGCCGCTCTGGACCAACTTGCCGCATCGCATATCCGCATCGTACGTGTCAGTGCCGAAGAAACACCCGACGCGGTTTTGCAGAAAATTTCTACGGTTGCCGGGGCCTTGGGCCAGACCGCCGAGGGACAGAAACTACAAGCCACCTTTCGCGCAACACTGGCCAGAACCAGTGTGGATCTGGCCAAAATTAAAGACCACCCCCGCGCAATATTCCTGATGGCGCACGGCCCCGGTGGGGCCATGGCGGCGGGTTCGGGTACCGCAGCCCATGCCATGCTGACACTGGCCCATGCCGAAAATGCGGCCAGTGCCTTTCACGGCTATAAACCGCTGACTGCGGAATCTGCCGTTGCACTGGCACCCGATGTCATCGTCATCGATGATATTTCGCTGAAAAGTCTGGGCGGTATGGCGGCCTTCAAAGCCCGCCCCGAAATTGCCCTGACCCCAGCGGCAAAGAACGGTCGGATCGCCACGGTCGATACCATGTACATCCTTGGCTTCGGGCCACGCACCCCGGCAGCCATCGCCGATCTGGCCAAAGCGGTTCACGCCAAACCATGACCATCGCCACCCTGCCCGGAATCGAACCGCACGATCCCGCCCGGCGTCGCCGCACACTTCTGGTCGGGCTAGTTGTGCTGGTGATCCTGGCGGCGCTGGCAGCGGCCGCCGCCGGGGCCATGCCCATTGCGCCAGACCATGTCCTTGCCGCATTGCTTGACCGGATCGGATTGGCGCACACGTCCGCCGATCCGGTTGAAAGCGCCGTGCTGTTCACCATCCGCCTGCCACGCCTGGTGCTTGGGCTGGCCGTCGGTGCCACGCTGGGGCTGAGCGGGGCGGCGTTGCAGGCACTGTTCCGTAATCCGCTAGCCGATCCCGGCTTGCTCGGCGTTTCGTCGGGTGCAGCCTGTGGGGCCGTTGGCTGGATCGTGCTGGGCAGTATTGCCCCGCTGTGGCTGCAAGGCCGCTTCGCCATGCCATTATGCGCTTTTGCCAGTGCCCTCATTGCCACCGCGCTGGTTTATCTGATCGCCAGAGTGCGGGCGCAAAGCGATGCGGCCACCTTGTTGCTGGCCGGGATTGCCATCAATGCACTCAGCAGCGCGATGCTTGGCTTTCTCACCTATCTGGGCAGCGATGCCCAATTGCGCAGTCTGACGTTCTGGATGATGGGCGGCCTGGGCGGTGTCACCGCAGACGAAATCACCCCGGCGCTGCCGATACTGATTGCCGCCAGCGTGGGGATCTGCCTGCACGCGCGGGCGTTCGATTTGTTGGCGTTGGGCGAAAGCGATGCCACACATCTTGGCCTCAAAGTCGAAACCGTCCGCCGCACCACCATTATACTGGTAGCGCTAGGCGTTGGTGCCGCAGTGGCGCTGACCGGCGTGATCGGTTTCGTCGGGCTGGCCGCACCGCATCTGGTGCGACTGGCCGGCGGGCCGCATCATCGCTTTGTATTACCCGCAGCGGCCCTGATGGGGGCCTTGCTCACAGTCAGTGCAGATATCGTCGCCCGTCTGGCGGTAATGCCCGCTGAATTGCCGATTGGCATTGTCACCAGCGCATTGGGCGCCCCCTTCTTCATCTGGCTGCTGCAACGAAAGCGCATGGTATGAGTACAGGATTATCCGCCCGCGGTATTATTGTTGAGGCAGGTCCGCGCCGTTTGCTGGATGCGGTGGATATTGATGTTATTCCAGGCCAGCTCACCGCCGTGATCGGCCCCAATGGCGCAGGAAAATCGACACTGCTCAAGGTCCTCAGTGGTGACATTCGCCCCCAATCCGGCACCGTGCACTTTGACGGAAAAGCGCTTTACAATTGGCGCAGCGATGCGCTGGCCCGTCAGCGCGCCGTACTGCCGCAAGCCCCGGAACTCGCCTTTCATTTTCAGGTTGGCGATGTGGTGGCACTTGGCCGACACCCCCATGCCGGTCACTGCACCGCGGCAACCGATGCCCGCGCCATCAACGGTGCCATGGCAGCTGCCGCGGTGACGCCACTGGCCGGACAGGACTGTCATCTACTGTCGGGCGGGGAACGCCACCGCACCCATTACGCCCGCGTACTGGCCCAGTTGTGGGACGATACCCCGACGAACAAACCCCGCGCCCTGCTGCTGGACGAACCGACAGCGGGCCTTGATCTGTTTCACCAGCATACGATTTTGGCCAAAGCCCGCGCTATGGCTGCCGAAGGTGTCGGCGTGCTGGCCGTGCTGC